>JAUXFI010000087.1 GCA_030620125.1 Anaerolineae bacterium | reverse complement strand
CCAAATTCCAGTTCCATCTCATTGGGACTGCTCATCATAATGCCGAAAACAGGTCCTTCCGCTGGATCGGCGTACTCCAGCGCCTCCTCGCTCTCGGCAAAGTAGATGTCCCCATACTCGGTCTTGTACACCCAATCTTTTGGATATTCAATGCTACACCCGGCCAGAGGATCGACGTACAGATTCATCTCTACTAAAGCTTCCTCGGTTGGGGTCGGTGTGGGCTCCGTGGTCGGCGACGACGTGGGTGGTGCTGTGGGTTCGGGGGGCGAAGTAATCTCGCTCACCGTAGGAGTCGGCCCCGGTTGGGGCACAAACGGACAGATGCTGCATCCCAGACCCGCCAAGAGCAGCATCAGCCCTGCAACCACGACCAGCCACGAGCTTTTCTTGCAAATCATTTGTGTCTCCTATTCAATCCCTGGTGTCTGACGCCTAGCGAGGACGCAGATTCGTAAAGGCCCCCATCCCGGCGTAGGCTGCTTCGTCACCCAGCTCCCCTTCGATGCGCAACAACTGGTTGTATTTGGCGACACGGTCAGAGCGACAGGGAGCGCCAGTCTTGATCTGACCAGTGTTCAAGGCCACGGCAAGGTCCGCGATAGTCGAATCCTCCGTCTCGCCCGAACGATGCGATACGACGACCGTCCAGCCAGCCCGTTGAGCCAGTTGCACGGCAGCGATGGCCTCCGTGAGCGTGCCGATCTGGTTCACCTTGCACAGGAGCGAGTTGCAAGCCCGCAGGTCAATCGCCTTCTGCACCCGTGTCACGTTGGTCACCAGCAGGTCGTCCCCCACGATCTGGATACGGTCGCCCATCCGCTCCATCATCAGCACAAAGCTGTCCCAGTCATCCTCGGCCAGCCCATCCTCAATGCTGATGATAGGGTACTTTTCCACCCAATCGGCGTAGAACTCGACCATCTCCGCGCCGGTGAGCGTGCGCCCCTCTTTCTCAAGAACGTATTTCCCGTCTTCGAAAAACTCGCTGGCAGCCGGGTCGAGCGCAATGCAAATCTGCTCACCGGGCTTGTAGCCTGCCTTCTCGACACCCTCCAGGATGACTTCGATGGCCTCCTCGTTCGCCTTGAGACTGGGCGCGAAGCCGCCCTCGTCCCCGACGCCGGTCGAGTACCCCTTGGCCTTGAGCACACCCTTGAGTGCGTGGTAGACCTCGCTCCCCCAGCGCAGCGCCTCGGCGAAGGAGGATGCGCCGACAGGCATGATCATGAACTCTTGCAGGTCGGGGCCATCTACCGCGTGTTTGCCGCCGTTGAGAATGTTCATCATCGGCACCGGCAACACGTGGGCATGCACGCCCCCGACGTAACGATAGAGCGGCAGTTGCAGCGCGTTGGCCGCCGCGTGGGCCACGGCCAGTGAAACACCCAGAATGGCATTGGCGCCCAGTTTTCCCTTGTTGGGCGTACCGTCCAGCTCCAGTAGGAGCGCGTCAACGCCAGCCTGGTCAGTACCGTCCCAACCAAACAACTCATCGGCGATGACGTCGTTGACGTTGGCGACCGCCTGCAACACGCCCTTGCCACTGTAGCGGCCCTTATCGCCGTCACGCAGCTCCACCGCCTCGTGGACGCCAGTGGAAGCTCCAGAGGGAACAGCGGCCCGTCCCCAGGCGCCTCCCAGCAGAGCCACTTCGACCTCAACGGTCGGGTTACCCCGCGAATCCAGAATTTCACGGGCAACAATGACATCAATCTCGGTTTCGATCATTATTCCTCCCTCAAAATGGACTTGTGTTTCTCTGTCTAATCCAAGCCGCTCCCGCACGAAGCGGCGGATATGCTCGGCTCTTTCCAGAGCGCATAGCGGGCATCCTCATCATCGTAGAATACAGCAAAGCCGGGATACCTCACCTCAACCCCAGCCCCTCGTACAGCCGCCCAAAGTCAAAGTACTCGGCCAGCAATGCCTCGAACTGCTCCAACTTGGCCGCCTGGCCTAACCGGGTCTTGCCGAACACCCGCTCGATGGCCTCCACCGTCTCCATCGTATTTCCACGCACCAGCAGCACCTGGACACCGAGTTCCTCGGCACGACGCAACACCTCGGGCATAGGCCGCAGGTGACCGGTCAGAATCAGGCAATGGGTCGCTGTCTCCAACGCCACCAGTTGGATGTCCGCCCGATCGCCACCGGTAATGACCGCCTTGGTGCCAGATATGCGTCGCATGCGTGGCAGCGCCTGCTCCGCGCTCATCGCCCCGACCACCAGATGCTCGATCAGCACATCCCGCCTCTCCGGCAGGGCCAGGAACTCGCCCTTCAGCACGTCCGCCAGCTCTCCCACGCTGATGGCCCTAAGCTGCTCCCGGAGGGGAATCTCTCCCAGCACCCTGATCCCCTGCTTTTCCAGACAGGGACTGCACACCTTTGCCAGGAGGTTCTTGGCCTTGCCTGGGACGGCGTTGATGAGCACGCCCAGCAGCCGTTCCTTCAGCATCAGGTGCGCCGCCACGCAGTCATCTGCCACGGTAACCCGGTTGTTAAAGTAAACGAGGGCCAGGACTGGCACATTGAGGGCATCGGCCACCATGGTAGGCCCCAGGCCCAGGCTGACTCCCTCCCGCAGAGAGGCCCCACCCTCCAGCAGGACCACGTCCTTGCCGGAGACGACCCGCCGGTAAGCGGCCTCCACCTCCGGCATGAGGTCACGGTCGGAGCAACCACAGCGCATCTCTCGGACGAGCGCCGGTGTGAGGACTACGCCCACCAGGTCCTCAGGAGATTCCGCCAACCCCAGCGTCCGCCGCACGAAATCGGCGTCCTCGTCCTGTGTCCGCCCCGGCATCGGCTCCCACGGCTGCGTCGAGAGCGGCTTAAAGTAACCGACCTTGTACCCCTCCTTCTGCAACCGCCGCCCCAGCGCCAGACAGACGGCGGTCTTGCCGCTGAATCTCTGAAGTGAGGTGATATACAGTGCTTTCATCGTCCCCTCCTAATCTGGTAGATTGACCTACCCCTCCCGACCACTGCCCCTACCTGGTGTCTCCTCTTCCTGCCATTTGCGCTCGTAGTACTGCCGGCACAGTGCAATCACCTGCTCAAAGAGTTCTGGCTCATCGGAGACGCAGCCCTCTCTGCCCCCGAGGTAGAAGTAGATCTTCCCATCATCCCACCCCACGAGCATAGATTTCTCATCCATCGCTAACTCCTCCTGGCAAGTCCCAACTGGCTACGGTCGGCGAAGCGCGTGGCGCAATCTTTCGATGAGTTCCCTCAACCCAGCACCAACCGCATGTCAATCGCCATCGCCCCGCGTCCCTCTTCAAAGACCATCAGCGGGTTGATGTCCAACTCTACGATCTCGGGGAAATCGGTCACCAATTGGCTGATCCGCAGCAGCGCATCCACCATCGCCTCGTGGTCGGACGGCGGCTCGCCCCGGATGCCCTCCAGCAAAGGATATGACCGAATCTCGTGGATCATCTCCCCCGCTTCTTCGCGGCTAAAGGGAGCCACGCGGAAAGCGACGTCCTTCAGCGCCTCCACGTAGATGCCGCCCAGTCCAAAGGCAACTAGAGGCCCAAACTGCGGGTCGCGGCTCATCCCCACCAGCACCTCTCGACCGCCCGTCACCATCTGCTGCACCAGACAGCCCCAGATGCAAGCGCCCGGCACGTAACGCCCGGCCCTATAGACGATGAGATCGAATGCATCGCGCACGTCGTCAGGCGAACCCAGATTCAGTTTGATGCCACCCACGTCTGTCTTGTGCAAAATGTCGGGAGAGGCGATCTTGAGCACGACCGGGTAGCCCATCTCCTCCGCGAACTCGATTGCTTCCTCGGGTGTCTCAGCCAGACGTGATTGAGGGATTGGGAAACCGTAGGCCTCTAGTACCTCTCGCGCCTCGGTGTCACCGATGGAGACGCGCCCCTCCGCTCGCACGCGATCGAACAACTCCCGCACGCGCGAGGTGCAGACAGTACAAGGCTCCACTTCAAAGATAGGTCGCTCCCGCTCGCGCCGATACGTGCTCATCGCCGCCAGCGCCGCCGCCGCCCGCTCAGGGAAGGGATAGTTGGGCACACCGTATTGCCACAGCACATCTATCCCGGCCTTGATGCGCGCCTCCCCCATGAAACAAGCCAAGACCGGCTTGTCCGACTCCTGGGCCATCCTGCCCACGGCATGGGCCGTCTTCCCGATCTCTGTCATCGCCTGCGGTGTGACAATCACGATCAGCCCATCCACGTTCGTATCGTCCAACACCAGGCGGGTCGCGTACTCGTACCGGTCGGCCAGCGCATCACCCAGCACGTCCACCGGGTTGCCCACGCTGGCCGCACCCGGCAAGTAACCTGTCAGCGCCTCCGACGTCTCGCTGTCGAGACGTGTGATCTCCATCCCTGCGTGTTCCAGCGCATCGGTGGCCAGGATACCCGGCCCACCGGCGTTGGTGACGATGCCGATGCGATCCCCCTTCAACAGCGGCTGGTATGCAAAGGCGCGCGCATAGTCAAAGAGCGCCTCCATAGACGTGGCGCGGATGACGCCTGCCTGCCGAAAGGCTGCCTTGTAAGCCGCCTCGGAGCCCGCCAGGCTGCCCGTGTGCGACGAGACCGCCCGCGAACCCGACTTGGTCACGCCAGACTTGATCGCCACCACCGGCTTGTGGCGCGTCACTTTTCGCGCCACCTGGATGAACTTTTGCCCGTCGGGTAAACCCTCGACGTAGATGAGGATCACCTGCGAGATCGGATCATCCCCCCACGCCTCCAGCAAGTCAATCTCACTCACGTCCGCCTTGTTGCCCAGGCTGACGAACTTGGAGAAGCCAATACGACCGGCCATCGCCATATCCAGCACCGCAGTGCCCAACGCGCCCGACTGGGACATGAAGGCGATAGGCCCCCCTGGCGGCATGCCGGTGGCGAACGACGCATTGAGCGGCGTGCTGGTATCAATCACGCCCAGGCAGTTGGGGCCGATGATGCGTAGATTATACTTGCGGGCAGTCTCGACCAGTTCCCGCTCCCGCTCCAGCCCCTCGCGCCCGGCCTCGCGGAAGCCGGCACTGATGACCACGACGGCCTCGATGCCCTTCTGCCCGCACTGCTCCAGCACAGCCGGCACAAAACGGTAGGGAATGACGATCACCGCCAGGTCCACCGGATCGGGGATGTCCAACACAGAGGGGTAAGCTTTCAACCCCAGGATCTCGTCGGCCTTGGGGTTGACCGGATAGAGGCGGCCTGGATAGCCTCCCTCCTTGAGATTGTCCAACACCGCGTAGCCCAGCTTCTCAGGGTCGCGGGAGGCGCCGATGATAGCGACTGATTGGGGATGGAAGAAGGCGTCCAGCATAGAGTCCTCACAGCTTTGAACATACCCGTACTGCATCCGAGATTGGGCCAATGGTACACGAAAAGGAGATTTTTGGCAAACGTCACGCAATCAAGGGTAACACCCATCACTTGTGCCTGCCCACAAGTTCCTCAATCCTCCTCGATCCGTTGATGTCCTGAAATCCGTATCCTACATAGCCCACATAGAGAAAGCCACCGGGGATGCCCCCGGTGGCTTCCGTACTATCCTGTCAGGGAGACCTGCCGGTCAGATCACTAGTTCCTCATGATCACGGGCAGGTAGATATCAAAGAGAAGGACACCCGTGTGAACAATGTCCGTTGACACAAGCCCCATGTTACCGGGATTGCTGGCGTCAGTACCCAGGTCAAAGGCACCATACCAGTAGTTGTCAACGCCCAGGGTGTTCGGTTTCCCTTCGGAGACGTCCCAGGCGATGTCAACGTCGAAGGATGTACCAACTGGCACCGTTATGGGGCCGGTGGCCGTCATGTTACCCGCATCGGTCCCAGGCACAAGAGCCGTGGCCAAAACCACCCGATCTGGCTGTGCAGCACTTCCCATCCAGTTCTGGACGATGATGTAGTAGGTGCCGGCCGGTGGATCCTCGACGCTGCAATACTCGAGGGTCGCCCCTGTAGCAGCTATACACATAAACCCAGTGCCAGGGAGATAGATGTACATGTCGAGGTCCGGCGATGTGGTAGTAATTACTTCAGCCACCAGGCGATTATCGGTATCTGTGACAACCGTGGTCAGGACCATTATACCCTCGTCTGGGTTGTGAGAGAGAGATATTGTACCAGGCGTGGGGTCCTCGTTCAGGTATTCCTCATTTAGTGTCGCCTGGGTTAGACCGTACTCATTGACGGTCAAGGCTGTGATCTCAGGCCCCTCCAACCCTTGCACTGTCTCTGTGTCCGTGTACTGGTCGGTTGCGATTACTACCAGGTCAGGCACGTTGGCAAACACCCTCTGGACAGCGACGGGGAAGTGTGCCTCGACGGTGGCAGTGGTTGCAGGCGTGAACTTGACCTCACCAAAAGCCCACTGAGCGAGTAACAACCCGCTAGCATCGGCCGTCACTGTCACCACCTGAGTAGCCCCCGCTGCCAGGGTAAAGCTGATCGGATCGACTGTCAGCGTGACACTGGTCGGGTCTGTGGTGGTAACAGTCCAGGTTTCAGCAACGCCCAGCGTGCTTGACAGAACGCGGGTCCAGACACTGGTTTCGATGCAGTGAGCGTCACCCAGACTGGGCAGGTTCAACGTGGTAGGATCTCCGCCCGTCGTGGGATTGGCAGCCTGGAAGTTTGCGGTCGTTTCATCGAGCACCAGGCCCGCTTGAGCCGCCACGCTCACGTCAATGCGTCCACCGCCCATATCAAAGAGATCGGCGGGCGTCGTCCCATCTTCCTTCTTTATACTCGCGGTGAGGGCCGTGCTCATGAGCGCGGCCTGAATCTCGGCAGGTGACCATGTGGGGTGCAATGCTCTGATCAGGGCACCCGCGCCGGCCACGTGCGGGCTGGACATGGAAGTGCCACCCATGGACTCGTATTCTATCCCATCCATAGAGGCAGCCACGATGTCGACGCCCGGCGCCGTCACGTCTGGCTTGATGACGTCTGGCAAGGGAGTATTCTCACCTCGGGAGCTAAAGGACGCCATGATATCGCCGTGCGCATTGTTGATATCCATAGTAGTGCCGGCGATGGTGGCCGTTTGTACAGTCGTGTTCGTCATCCACGTACTTAGCGTCACGCCGTCGCTGTACGAGATGTGCACAGCCGGCAAAGAGTGGGCATCAGCGTTGAGCGAGTTGCCATTGGCCTCAGCGTTGGCCAACACGTAACCACCAGCACCACCCGCCTTGACGTTATCCCCTTTGCCTGTGCGCGCAATCACGCCACGATCACAGACAACGATTTCCCCGCTAAAGATTCCCGTTGGGAACTCTTGCAAACACATGCGAGCAGTATCGAACGCATCGTACCCCGTGGTGGGCGTGATGATTGTGCTGCTGTACCAGCCCGCGTGAACGATCTGGGCAGGCCCGTAGCCGGACGTGATGCTCTTGCCCTCTATGTCGGCTGGTCCGCTCGCCACCATGTTGGTCAGAGAGTTAACGAATTTGCGGTTGTGTGTGCTGGCGCCAACCGTGGTTATCCACGGCGCATTCGCTGGTGAACCTATCGTCCCAGCGCCAGGACCGCTATTACCGGCTGAAGTGGCCGCAAAGATGCCCGCATCGCGCACGTTGAGCCAGTGCATAGCGCTAGCCCACGGGTCGGCCCCGCCACCACCAAAGGAGTAGTTGATCACGTCGACGTCATCCAGGATGGCTTGCTCAGTGGCCGCGATGATAACGGCTCCAGAGGCACTGCCTTCGCCGGGTGTGCCCTCAATATTGTAGGCAATGATGTTGGCGTGGGGCGCTACGCCGGAGATCGTGATGGAGAACGCAGTGGTGGGCGCCGACAAAACGGCTGT
>JAUXFI010000047.1 GCA_030620125.1 Anaerolineae bacterium | reverse complement strand
ATTCCAATCCGTTAAATCCGTTCCCTAAATCCGTTGACAGTCACCCGCCCGCGTCCGTGGAATATCACGTCGGACAGATTCCAATCCGTTAAATCCGTTCCCTAAATCCGTTGACAGTGCCTCCACGACCACCCTCAGCAACTCCCGCTCCTCCTCCGCCAAGACCGTGCGCGGATCCAGCACCAGCCGACCCTCCTCGATGCGGGCCACCACCGGCGGGTCGGCGGCCCGCAGCGCAGCCGCCAGCCGGTCAGGGTGCGAGACCGGCAGCGCGACCAGCTTCGTCGGCAGCGTCTCACCGGGCAGGCTGCCTCCGCCCACAGTGGACTCGCCGTCCGTGATCTCGGCCGCCACACCAGCCTGCCGCAACCTCCGCCGCCAACGGCGCGCCCGCCGCTCAATCGCTTCCAGGGGTGCGGCGATCATCTGCCAGACCGGCACATGCCTGGTGGCCTCGTCCTTCAAGTAGTGCAGCAGCGTCGCCTGCAACCCGACCAGGCAGAGCTTGTCGGCTCGCAGGGCGCGGGCCAGCGGGTGGGTCTTTAGCGGCTCCACGTACCTGGCTTGCCCGACGATGATCCCGGCCTGCGGGCCGCCCAGCAGCTTGTCTCCGCTGAAGCAGACCAACGCAGCCCCTGCTGCTACGCTCTCCTGCACCATCGGCTCGCGCGTCAGCCCAAACTGGGCCGTGTCGAGCAGCGCGCCGCTCCCCAGGTCGTCCACCACCGGGAGGCCGTGCTCTGCACCCAGCGCGACCAGTTCGGCCAGGGAGGGTTCAGTGGTAAAACCCACGATGCGGAAATTGGAGTGGTGCGCCCGCAGGATCAAGGCGGCGTCCTCTTGCGGTCTCACGACCATTGCATAGTCGCGCAGGTGAGTGCGGTTGGTCGTGCCGACCTCGATCAGCCGCGCCCCACTCTGCGCCATCACCTCGGGGATGCGAAAGCCGCCGCCGATCTCTACCAGTTGCCCCCGCGAGACAACCACGCCGCGGCCCTGCGCCAGCCCCGTCAGCGCCAGGAGCACCGCCCCGGCGTTGTTGTTGACCACCAATGCAGCCTCCGCCCCGGTCAATTCACACAACAGCCGTTCGGCATGCACAGTGCGGTGACCGCGCTGCCCCTCCTGCAGATCGTACTCCAGCGTGGAGTAGCCCCGGCTGACCTCCCCCATCGCCACCCGCGCAGCAGCCGAAAGGGGAGCGCGCCCCAGGTTGGTGTGGATGATGACGCCGGTCGCATTGATGACCTGGCGTAGCGTCGGGGACAGGTGCTCTTGCAGGCAGACGCTCGCCCGCGCCACCAGCGCCGCGATACCCGGCACGTCTGTCCCGGCCCGCACCTCGTCGCGCGCGGCGTCGAGCGTCTCGCGCAGTGCGTTCACCGCCTGGCGTCGCCCGTAGGCGGCGACCAGTTCCTGCACGGCCCCCTCGCCGAGCAGCCGATCCACACTGGGAAGCTGGCGCAATTTCTCGTTAGTCATCCGTCCTCCACACTCCCTCCCGGCCTGCCGCACCATAATCACTCGCGAGGTCGCCGCGGCTGGCCCATCAGGCGACGCTCGCTCTACTGGCCAGCCAACTTTTGCGCCAATTCCTCAGGCGTTGAGGCCGTGACAGTCCGATACTCGACCCCAGAGTAATACTTGCTGAAGAAATCCTTCAAACTCGTAGGCCCGCCCCACTTTTGCGGGTTGACCGCAAGCACCCGCCGCATGTCCAGGTCGCCGATACCGGCGTCGTCGGCGCTGCTACCAATGGTGTAGCGGTACTGATCCCACCCGCCCTGCACGACTGCCCGTGCCCAGGAAACATCTGCGCCGGGAGGTAGTAACACATACGTGCGCTCGTACTGTACGCGAGGCTGACCGCGGGGTTCCTCCTCCTCCTCGCCCTCCTCGCCGCCACCGCCTTCGGGATACTCAAAGGGCTTGGCCGGGTCCGCCTCCGTGTATGCGACCAATTTCTTGGACACAGCCGTCCCTGCCACGTCGAAATCCGACCAGGGCGGACCGAAACTGCCCCAGGTAAAGATCGTCGCGCCAACGACGTAATCATCCTTTTGCAGTTCCTCGTCGTACCAGACCAACTGCCGGAAGTAATAGTCGGCCTTGTCCGGCTCCTTGTCGTGCTTGGACCAGAAATCGCCCAACTGTTTCCACGCCCCGCCTTTCGCGCCCGGCGGTTTGGGATTCACCAACGGATCAAGGCCGCACTCGGTGATCACCAACGGCACATCCCCCAGCCCGTTCGGGGCCAGGTACTGGCGATAGATCTTGCGGTAACGCAACGTCGTCCAGCCCTCGTCCCCCTCATCCTCGTCGGGGTTCAGTTGATGCTTGCCCGTCATCCACCACATCCAGGGGCAACTGTACTCGTGAAGGCCGAGGATGGCCTGATACTGCCTGGCGACCCGGAGAGCCGGGAGGAAAGCGGGCCAGAGATTCAGGGGCGGCGAGCCGCTGGCAAAGTTCCCAATCACGCACTTTAGCCCCTCGTCGGCCATCAACCGCATACGCTCTACTTCGAACTGGGCGTACCAGCCCATGCCTTCATCATCGCTCCAAACCGGCTCGTTGTGCCCCTCCCAGTACTTGATGGAGGAATTGGCCTTATATGTGGGCAATTGATCCTGGACAAACTGCTGCGCCGCCTGCAGAGGCGTCTTCCCGCTGTTTTTCTGGAGTTGAGCATCATAGTTCCCCTGATGCTTGCGGCCGATCACCAGAGTGGTAGCCGGGATATCCTTCGCCAGCCCCCAATCGCCCACAAACTTGGCCACTGCCGCGCCAGCCTCAACGTATTCACTCAAGTCGGCAGCGGACCGCAGAACGTGGGGACCCAATTTAGTAGACATCACAATCCTCCTTTTCCTTTATTACTCTAGTTTGGTGCCCAGGCAACAGCTTTTACGAGTGTACTACAAAACGCCTTTGGTGGCAAGATTGGCACATCCCAGGCTCGTGGTATAATTGCCTACCGTTCACATTAGAACCGGAGCACGCAACTCATTCCATGTCTATTCTGACCGCCAGCAATCTAACCAAGTCCTACGGCCCCCAGGACGTCTTCGAGGGCGTGTCCCTCGAGATCCCCCACGGGGCCAAAATCGCGCTCGTTGGCCCCAACGGCTCAGGCAAGACGACGCTGCTGCACCTGATTGCCGGACTGGAGAAGCCCACAGCCGGCACCGTCCATCGGGCCAAAAGTTTACGCGTCGCCTACCTCCCCCAGCAGGCTGACCCTTCGACAAACTCAGGGCAGGCTCCTTCGACAGACTCAGGGCAGGCTCCTTCGACAGACTCAGGTCGCCGCTTCTCCGGCCCCGGCACGTTGTGGGAGACGATGCTGCAAGTCTTCGCCAACCTGCTAGACCAGTCCGCCGAACTGCGTCGCCTGGAGGCCGCTATGGCAGACCCTGCCACTGGCCAGGAGGCGCTACAGCGATACGGCCCGGCCCTGGAAGCGTTCGAACTGGCCGGTGGTTATACCTACGAGCAACGCATCGAACAGGTGCTTTCCGGGCTGGGGTTCGACGAGGATGACGTCCACCGTCCGCTGGCCCAACTCAGCGGAGGCCAGAAAACGCGCGCTCTCCTGGCCCGCCTCCTGCTGGAGGAACCGGATCTGTTGTTGATGGACGAACCGACCAACCACCTCGATCTGGCAGGCGTCGAATGGCTGGAGAATTATCTCAAAGACTGGAAAGGATCCTTGCTCGTCGTAGCCCACGACCGGGCTTTCCTCGACGCGGTCGTCGAGCAGGTGTGGGAACTGGCGTGGGGCCGGCTGGAGCGGTACCGTGGCAACTATAGCGCCTACGTGGTCCAAAGAGCCGAGCGACAGGCTCACCAGCAGGCCGAACATGAGCGACAACAGCAGTTCATCACCCAAACCGAAGATTTCATCCGCCGCAATATCGCCGGACAGCGCAGCCGCGAGGCGAAGGGCAGGCGGAAACGGTTGGCGCGGCTCGAACGAAGCCAGCAACCGAGGGAGTACCGCCCGATGGGGCTAACTCTGGGCGACGCAGCCCGCAGCGGCGACCTGGTGGTGGGGTTCTACGACCTCACCATCGGCTACGACCCTGCTGCCCCCCTCTTCACAGCCGAGGAATTCGAGCTGAGGCGAGGACAGCGGGTGGCGCTGATCGGGCCTAACGGCTCCGGCAAGACCACGCTCGTGCGCACCATTCTGAGCCAATTGCGACCACTGGCAGGGCGCGTGCGCATTGGGGCGAACGTGCATCCGGGTTACTTTGCCCAGGGACACGCGGACCTCGCCTCCGAGAAAACCGCGCTCGAAACCATCCTGCACGCCGGCGAACTGACGATCAGCCAGGCGCGGAACCTGCTGGGCCGCTACCGCTTCTCCGGCGACGACGTCTTCAAGCGCGTCGGTGACCTTTCTGGCGGCGAGCAGGCGCGCATCGCGCTGGCCGTCCTGGCCCTCCAGGGCGCTAACCTGCTGCTGCTCGACGAGCCGACCAACCACCTCGACATCCCCTCCCAGGAAGTGCTGCAAGAGGTGCTCTCCGAGTTCGGCGGCACGCTGCTGATCGTGACCCACGATCGTTACCTGATCCGCAGCCTGGTCACCTGCGTCTGGGCGATAGAGGACGGGCGGCTGTGGAAATTCGAGGAGGGGTACGAGCAGTACCACGACTGGGAAGCACAGCGACGCCAGCAAAAACGATCACGCCGGGAGCCCCAGCGTCAAACGGAGAGGGAGCGCGCGCGACAAGCTCGCAAGGTCGCGGAGCGGAGGGCCACCCGCCAGGCCCGCCGCGAGGCCGAACTGGAACAGACCATCCACCAGTTGGAAATACGCAAGGCACAATTGGAGACCCAACTGGTCGTCGCCAGCGAACAGAAAGCGATCGAGCGGGTACGCCGCTTGGGTGTCGAATACAACCAAATCGAAGCGGAACTGGACACGCTGCTCACGGCCTGGACGGATGTGGGGGGATGAACGATCGTCGTCCGCTGCTCATCGGCATCACGGGTAACATCGGCACGGGCAAATCCACCGTCGCTGGGATGCTGGCCGAACTGGGCGCTGAGGTGATTGACGCAGACCTGGTGGCCCACGAGGTGATGCGCGCCGGCGCCCCCGCCCACGCGCAGGTCGTCGAGACCTTCGGCCCAGAGATATTGGCCCCCGATGGCGAGATTGACCGGGCGCGGTTAGGGACGCTGGTCTTTGCCGACCCCGCTGCGCTGGTGCGACTAGAGGCCATCGTCCACCCCGCCATCCTCGAAACGATCCGTCGCCGCATTGCCGCTTCCCGGGCCGCTGTTGTAGTGGTCGAGGCGATCAAGCTCATTGAGGCGGGGATGGCCGACGGCTACGATAGTCTGTGGGTGACAACCTGCCGGCCGGAGCAGCAAGTCCGCCGCATCATAGGCGGACGGGGCCTGAGCCGGGCCGAGGCCGAGCAGCGCGTGCAGGCTCAGTCTCCCCAGGGAAAAAAACTCGTCCGCGCCGACGTGGTGATTGACACCTCGGGGACACTCTCACGGACACGGGCGCAGGTGCACGTGGCGTGGCAAGGACTAATGCGGCAGTAGCGGACTTTGGCATTTTGCGGTATACTTGAGATCAAAGAACACGCCAAGCAGGTTCTCGAACTCTCATCCTTTGATCCCGAAAGAGCGAGGAGAGATATGGAGCAACAGCAGGAAATCGTCGTGCGGCGGGCCAAGGTAAGCGACGCGGGCAAAATCGCCGCGTTCGTCAACCGTGCCCGACAGGGACGTCCACCAGAGATCAACGA
Organism: Anaerolineae bacterium; assembly: GCA_030620125.1. The sequence goes on along the minus strand of JAUXFI010000047.1, from coordinate 5,349 downwards.
CCAAGCAGTCATCGCCCGCTTCGGCAACGTAGGCTTCCTCCTGGCCGAGCAGGATGGAAATCTAGTCGGGATGCTGGGCTGGCAGACAGAGAATCTCGTCGTCGGGGTGAGTGACTTCCTCGCCTGGCCGGCCCAGGAGCGCATCACGGTCGGACGGGCATTGCTCTCCGAGATGGAACAGATCGCGAGTGAATTGATATGTGAGGCAGCGCTGCTATTCCTTCCACGTCCAGTCCCCCCCGACATGGTCGAGTTCTGCAGAACATTCGGGTACGTGTCCAAAACTGTCGCCAGCTTGCCCAGGGCGTGGCAGGAAGCTGCTCGCGAGGCTCGGATAGGAAACGATGAAACAATATTGATGAAACAATTGCGCTCCAAGCGCGTGTTCCGCCCGCTATGACAACCAATAGCCGCAGGAAGTTGGCGGCTAGCGAGTTTCACTGGAGGTGAGTATGTCTTCTCTGAAAGAGTTTGTCACTCGGCATCCACGCCTGACGGCCTGGCTGGTACTGGCCATCGGTATGGTAGTCATCCTTATCTGGTCCGCCCGCGATGTGGGCCTGCTCCCAGCGCAATGGGCTGCCCTGATCGTCGCCACCATAGGGCTGGCTGGCCTATGTTCCTGGATCATTGGATGGGAGGAATGACCGGCGGCTGCCAAACCCACCGCCCCAGCACACCTGGACCAACCACGAAAAAAGCCCGCTCAGATGAGAGCGGGCTTTTTTTCCTTTTTTCCAGGTAACTGCTCAAGCTACCCTTCCAGTTGAGGATCTCTGGGAGTTTGCAGGGGTGACGTACCGGAGTCCCGAACTTGTTCGGGTTCTTTGCGCCACACCCCCAACAAGTTGAGGACTCCAATACCTTGACCCTGCGAAATCCCAAAGAGCCCCAGTTGATTCTACCACCACGGCAGGAAAAAGGTTTGCGTCGTAGTCGTCACGTTGCCCTGAGTCACCGTCACGTCAATCACCACCTTGTCGCCCGGTGGTGCCGGAAGGATGTCAAAACTGAGCCGCGTGAAACCGCTACCATTGGTAGGTTCAAACTCGTACGTCTGACCGCCCGACTGATAGCGGACCGTCATCCTGACGGCTGCCCCTTGGACTGGCTGCTGCTGCTGGTCATTCACGTACACAAAGACCGTCTGAACGCCCTGTCGCCCGGTGATGACGTACCGCACCGACGCGCTGACGCGCAGCGCCATAGGGCTTGAGGGCACTGCGGCCGATTCGCCTATGGCAGAAGGTGGTGAACGCGGCTTGTCATAGTCTCCAGGAACGCCAAAGCGCTCAATGTAGAATTCCCCCAGGTTGGTCAGGCGCATCTGTGGGCCAGAGACGACCTCAGGATGCCATTCCATCCGCACCCGTTGAAAGTACTGGACCATGTACCCACCTTCGGTCATGAATTCGGAACGGGGATAACCAAAGATGTCCAGCCCCCCCTTCGTGCAAAAGTAATCGAGGAAGCCATAGGAAACGACGTGGCTGGTCTCGGGGAAATAGTGCTGGAGAGCGTTGTTGGAATTAGGGATCTGTTCTGGGCGAGCTGGAGGAAAACGATACCCCAGTTCGTCAACCAGCAACCCCAGTTGCACTTTGTAGGCAGGCGGGTTGGCTGGGTGCCACTCCATCCGGGCACGCTGAAAGTACTGCACTCGCATGCCTCCCCGCCCGGGGTCATCAAACGCTTCTGTGAGAGGATAACCGAATATCTCAAGCCCACCCCGTGTTTCGTAGAACTCGAGGAATTCGTCACACACGTAATGACCTGTCTCGACAAAATAATGACAGTTTCGTACCTTGGCTTCTCGTGGATAGGTAGCTGACACACTGCCGAGAAGCACGGCAACCAACATGGCCGCCACCAGGAGAACTCGCCCCCGCCTCATCTCCGCGTTACCCTCCTCTCCTATTGTATGAAACTCGTACCACCACCTACCTCATTATACTCCTTGCCGGCCACGCAGTCAATAGTATAAATGCACTATATTTGGCCACAGACAAGAAGATAAAAGGTTCTGTATCTTCTCAATACCTTGGGGCAAGGACAGCGTAGGGCGGTTTTGCTAACCGCCACAGGGTCGGATAGCAAATCCGACCTACTTTCGCCCCAACTTTTTGAGGAGATACAAGATTCTTAACTACAGACAGGAGAACCCTTGCGAAGGTTTGGTGAGAACTTCGGGCCAAAAGCGTCTTTGCCTACCAAAAGTTGCCCCGGCGACAAGGCCATTCGCAACCTTCGCAAGGATGACTGGGTAGTGACAAAGATTCTTCCCCCTCACTCTTTGACCCGTAATTGCGGGAAGAGGATGACCTCACGAATCGTCGGCGCGTCTGTAAAGAGCATCACCAGCCGATCCACGCCCATCCCGAAACCTCCATTGGGCGGCATGCCATACTTTATCGCCCGCAAGTAGTCCTCGTCCATCGGGTGAGCTTCTTCGTCGTCGGGCGCATAGAGCCGCCCCATCTCCAAAAATCTCTCTTCCTGGTCGAAGGGATCATTCAATTCGGTGAAGGCGTTGCCCATCTCTAGCCCCGCGATAAAGTACTCGAAGCGTTCGACGTGCGCCGGGTCATCAGGCTTGGTCTTGGCCAGCGGAGAGATGTCGCGTGGGTAATCCATCACAAAAGTCGGCTGTATCAGCGTCGGATCGACTGCCCCTAAAAGTCCCTTGTCAATCAGATAACCCCAGGTTGCCCCTGGTTTGGTCGGTAGCCCTTTGGCCTGCATCTCGGCGGCCAATTCCTCGGCAGTGGGGAACTGACAGTAGTCAATCCCCGTCACCTCGAGCGCGATGTCTCGCAGCGTGACCCGTCGCCAGGGGGGGCGGAGGTCTATCTCGTGGCCCTGGTAGTGGATCACCGCGCTGCCCAGCACATCCTCGGCGATGGTTGCGGTCATTTGCTCACAGAACGTCATCACGTCGTGATAGTCCCAGTAGGCGGCGTAGAACTCTAGTTGGGTGAACTCTGGATTGTGTTTGCGAGAGATTCCCTCGTTGCGAAAATCGTGCCCGATCTCGTAAACCCTGTCGTACATCCCTACCAGCAGTCGCTTGAGGTAGAGCTCGAAGGAGACACGCAGGTATAGGTCCTGGTGCAGTTGGTGATGGCGAGTGACGAAAGGCCGGGCGGCGGCCCCGCCGTAGATTGGCTGCAGGATAGGCGTCTCTACCTCCAGGAAGCCATGGTCGTCGAAGAAGCGGCGCAGGGCACTGATCGTACGGGCACGCACGCGGAAAATCTCGCGCACCTCGGGGTTGGAGGCCAGGTCGGCGTACCGCTGGCGGTACCGCTCTTCGAGGTCGGAGAAGGCAGAATAACGCAAGCGCTCCCCGTCTACTTTTTTCTCTTTGATCACCGGCAACGGGCTGATCGCTTTGGCCAGCATACGCACCCGCTCCACGCGCACACTGACCTCGCCAGTGCGGGTCCGCATCAACGCGCCCTCCGCACCGACAAAGTCGCCCAGGTCAAAGTCCTGCTTGAACATCTCGTAGGCTTCCTCGCCCACCTCGTTGAGACGCAGGAAGAGTTGAATCGAGCCGCTCCCATCTTGGATGTGCGCGAAGGAGGCTTTCCCCATCACGCGCATACTACGCAGCCGGCCGGTCACGGCGCCGCGGGATCCTTCACTGCCCGCCGCCTCGGCTGCTTCGAGATCAGCGACTGCCTCGGCTATGGTGTGAGTACGCTCGACCCGGCGCGGGTAGGGTTCGACACCCCTGGCTCGCAACCGCTCCAGCTTTTCCACGCGTTGTCGCTCCAGTTCTGCAAGCTGCATGATACCTCCTGCGTTCTCACTACACGTCTATTGCAAAAATGCCCACGCCGGCCACCCCGTGGGGCTCTGCGTGGGCATCTCAACCTTCACCGCTTCTCAGATCACTGAATTTCCACGACTGCGAACATCAGCACACCGTCAGGGGCATTGACTTCGGCTTCTTCCCCCACCTTGCGCCCCATCAGCGCCCGGCCCAGAGGAGATTCGTTGGAAATCAGGCCCTTGACCGGGTCAGCCTCAGCCGAGCCCACAATGTGGTAGGTCTCCGGCGGCCCGTCCCCCTCCACAACGGTGACGCGACTGCCCAGCCCCACCGCCTCACGAGGCCCTTCCTCCTCGATGATGACTGCGCTGCCCAACATTCTCCCCAACTTTAGAATGTGCCCTTCCACAAAGGCTTGTTCATTGCGCGCATCCTCCAACTCTGCGTTCTCCAGAATGTCGCCCTCAGTCAGCGCCAGATGGAGACGCCGGGCGACCTCTCGACGCCGGACTGTGCGCAGGTAGTTCAATTCTTGATCTAGTCTTTGATACCCTTTGAGGGTCAGGAATGTCGGCTGCTCACCCATTTATTGTATCCCTGGTACAAGTAGACGTTCGCCCCTCTTCTGCGAGACCCTGATGGGATGCGCAATGGTGGGGATTTCTATGAATAAGCAAAAACTGAGAGGGAAAAAATGCTCTCAGTTCTGAAAATAAAGTGGGCAGATTATAATGCAAAGTGGCAAATTTGTAAAGTCCCCAAGCACTGAAAGTGGCGCGGGGACTACGTGGGGAGGGTTGGACGGCTGGTTCAGCTTCCCGGAAGCTATGCTTGCTCTTCCCCAATTGATTGGTCTATCGTTCGACAAGTTCTGCCTATCACAACTAGATTTGAAGCTTCCGGGAAGCTCATAACGGGAATTATTGCAGTACCCTCGACAGGATTCGAACCTGTGACCTTCTGGTCCGCAACCAGACGCTCTATCCACTGAGCCACGAGGGCAAGACTGGCGGGGAGGCAGGGATTCGAACCCTGGGTGGGGCTATTAACCCCACAACCGCTTAGCAGGCGGCCCCATTCAACCACTCTGGCACCTCCCCGGGTACCGCTATTCCGTTGTCCTACTTCCGTCTTTTTATCGCTCCGTTGTTGTGGCGGAGGGAGAGGGATTCGAACCCCCGGTGACCTTGCGGCCACAACGGTTTTCAAGACCGTCGCCTTAGTCCACTCGGCCATCCCTCCAGTTCCGGGGGTGGCTCCCCCTGGTGTATGGATTCTACCACGCCAGCGAGCAACTGTCAATTTGCCGGGTCGCCGATGATCTCAATGCCCCTCATCCACGGCCGCAGCACTTCAGGTACCACGATGCTGCCATCTGCCTGCTGGTAATTCTCCATAATCGTGATCATTACCCGGGGCAGTGCCAGCCCAGAGCCGTTGAGTGTGTGGACGAAGCGGGGTTTGGCCCCTCGCTCTGGCCGGTAGCGAACGTCACCCCGCCGCGCCTGGAACGTCTCGCAGTTGCTCAGACTGCTCACCTCCAGCCACTCCCCGCAGCCTGGCGACCACAT
>JAUXFI010000123.1 GCA_030620125.1 Anaerolineae bacterium | reverse complement strand
TCTCACCCACCATCCCCCCCACCCTGCATCCCATCGTCCCTACCGCCCCGCCGGAACAGGCCGCCGACCTGGTGCTGCTGAACGGCAAGGTCATCACCGTGGATCCTGCTGACACCATCGCCCAGGCAATTACTGTCAAGGATGGCCTGATCCAGGCGGTGGGGAGCAGCGAGCAGGTCTCTGCCATAGTCGGCGAGAGCACGCAGGTAATAGACCTGGGAGGGAGGGCGGTCACACCCGGCCTGATTGACGCCCACAATCACTTTCAGGTCATGGGGTTGATGCACAGCTACTACACGCCTTTCCTGCCGCCGGAGGTGGTGACTGTCCAGGACCTGCAAGCCAAGCTGGCCGATGCGGTGGGGCAGACGGCGGAAGGAGAATGGGTCATCGGCTACTTTATGTTCATCCAGGGGATTGGGCTGCCCAACCGGCACGATTTGGACTCGGTCTCGCCCAACCATCCGGTATTCATTCTGCAACAGGGCGGCCACTATGGCTCTGCCAACAGCCTGGCGCTGCAGATGACCGGCATTGACGCCAACACGCCAGATCCGTCCGGCGGCATGATCGGGCGAGAAGCAAGCGGCGAGCCGGACGGTATCTTTTACAATCACCGGGCGATGGATCTGGTGCGGCGGCACATCCCCCGCTACACCCAGGAGACGGTGTATGAGAACATTATCTCCATGCAGCCCCTCTTTGCCGCCTGCGGAGTGACCAGTTTCCAGGATAACAACGTGCGCGGCACTGATACCGTCGCTACCTATCTGGATGTCGGGCGGCAAGGGGGAATGTACCTGCGCGGCGCGGTCTACTACACGCTAGAGTGGCCCGGCGACCTGGATCGCGCGCTTTACGAGATTGAACACCACGAGGACGACTTTATGCGCTTTGCCGGATTCAAGTTCCTGCTCGACGGCCAGATGACGATGGCCTACTGTCACGAGCCGCACAACGGCGAGCGTTGGGATATGCCCACCTGGAACCCGCAAACCTACAAGGATGCCGTCCGCGCCCTGCACGACACGGGGCTGCAAATCTGCGTCCACTGTGTTGGGGATGCGGCCCTGGATCTGACGTTGGACGCCTTTGAGGAGGCGATGAACGCTAACCCGCGCTCCGATCCGCGCCACCGCATCGAGCACTGCATCCTATGCACGCCGCAGGCGACGCAGCGGATGAAGGATTTGGGCGTGGTGGTCTCCACCCAGCCGCAGTTCATCCGCATCGGGGGGGATGGCTACGTGGACTTGTTCGGCGAGGAGCGGGGCAAGCGGATCATCGTCACCCGCGAGTGGCTGGAAGCCGGCGTCCCCGTGGCGCTAGGCTCCGACGCGCCCAGCACTCCCTGGTACACGCCTCTGGCGACGTTGGTTGGAGCCGTGACCCGCGCTACTTTTTCCAACGCGCGCTACGAGCCGGAGCAGGCGCTGACGATGAAAGAGGCGCTGCGAGCACACACGATGGGCTCCGCCTACGCTGGCCACCAAGAAAACGTCAAAGGCTCCATTGAGGCGGGCAAACTGGCCGATCTGGTGGTCTGGGGCGCGGACCCCTACAGTACGTCACTACAAGAGTTGTGGAACGCTCCTATGGAGATGACACTGGTCGGCGGGAAGATCGTCCACCAGACGGGGGACACGTCTCTCGCCCCGCACAGGGCGGGGGACCTGTAGACAGGTGATGCGAGTTCTGTGAAGAGATGAGTATAATATCGCAATGGGCTACAACGAGGCGTGCGTGACGGTTCGGACGAGAGTTTACCTCCCGGTCGTGCTCAGGAACTATTAGCGAGATCATCGCTATCCAGAGCGGTCACAAACGCAATAGAGGCGCAGCATGGCTGCGCCCCTATTGCATAGCAAAGAGCATACCCATACCCACGCTTATGTCCCCACCCCGGCCCTCCCCCTATGGGGGGAGGATCTTGGGGAGTTTGAGTGGCTGGTATATTGGAGTCCCGAACTTGTTCGGGTTCTTCGCGTGTTGCCCCCAACAAGTTGGGGAGTCCGACACCCTGACCCCGCGAAATCCCAGAGAGCCTGGGGGGATTAGAGGGGGGGAGGCTGTCAGTCCCGGCTGTCTCGTAAAGTTGTGAGCATCGGGCCCGACGTCGCCCGCGCTTTGCTCTTGGTTTACTCTGCTAGCTCTTCGTACGTAGCTTCCTCTACCTCGTCGGCGTCCACTGGAGTGTCCTCGACCTCCACGGCCTCTTCCTCGACCACGACAGGGTCCTCGGCCACATAGGCGCCCTCCATATAGGCATCCTCCACTATGGCCTCCTCTTTTGCGCCGCGCACCAGGAAGATCCACAGCAGCAGAGGTACTATCCAGATCAGGATGGCCAGGCAGCACGGGGCGGCGCCGTAGAGCCGGTCAATCTGGCCGGTTTGCGGCATGCCAAAGTCTGTGTTCCACTCTCCTCCACCGACGAGAATGCCGCCGCCGGACGTGCAGCAAAGCAACGAGCAACACAGTGTCAGCACTGCCGCGACGATGGTGACAGTCGTACCTGTTCGTTTATTCATCTGATTTCCTCCTTACTCTATTATGTGGTGATAGGGAACACCCTTCCGAATTTACGAATTTTGCGAAACCACGAATCTGCAAATTCACCTCCTGCTCACGCCAGCCGTGCCAGCAGGATGCCTAACTCGTACAGCAGCATAAAAGGAACCATGACCAGCAGCATATTGATCGGGTCGGTCGTGGGCGTGATGATCGCCGCGCCGACGGCTGCGCCGATGATGACGACGCGCCGCGCCTTGGCAAAGCCCTGGGGGGTGACGACGCCCAACTTGGCCAGGAAATACATCACCAGCGGTGTCTCAAAAACCAGGCCCACCCAGAGCAGCATGTTGCCGACGAAGAAGACGTAGCGGTCAATCGAGTAGCGCTGCTCGACGATCCCGGACAGGAACCCCTGGAGAAAAGGTATTGCGGCCGGCAGCAGAACCTCGGCGGCGAAGACCACGCCGGCGGCGAAACTCAGCGAGGCGGCCGGCGTGCCGATGATGACGTAGCGCCGTTCGCGGGGATCCAGACCGGGCCGCACGAACTGAAACACCTGATACACGATGACCGGCATGGCGATCACGACGCCGATGACGACGGCGATCTTGAAAAAGACGGCCGGGGCTTCGGTGGGCGAGATGGCCAGGGGCACCTGGTCACCCAGCGGAGCGACCAGCGCTTTGAGGACAGGTGGGGTGATGAACGTGCCCACGACCACACCGATAAGCAGCGCGGCGATTGCCTTGATGAGGCGCTGGCGCAGTTCCTCCAGGTGTTCGAGGATCGGCATATCGGCCTGATCGCTCATCCTACGTGTGCTCCTGACTCGTTCTGGTCAATGTTCTCCATGGCGTGGCGTATTTCACGTTCAGTGGTTTGCAGTTCGTCGCGGATGCTGGTTATGGGTTCGAGTTCACCCCTGCCAATGTTCCCCACGACCTGGCTTGTCTCGCGCCCGGTGGTCTGTAATTCACTCTGGATGGTGCCGAGGAACTCGTTTGAGAGCTTGCGCATCTGGCTGGTAACGCTGCCAATCGTGCGGGAAACCTCCAACATTCGCCTGGGGCCGAGCAGCAAGACAGCAATGATCAGAATGACCGTCAGTTCCCAGGGGCCGACGTTGAAGAGATTCACTGCTTTTTCCTCTCCACGTCCACGACCGCCTGTGCGATCGCCTCTTTGCGCTCCACCAGAGCGCCTAGCACGCCATTAACGAAGCGAGGGGCGCTGTCGGAGCCGAAAGTCTTGGCCAGCTCAACAGCCTCGTTGATGGCTACCTTGACCGGCGTCCCGCCATCCACAGCGAACTCGAATATCGCCATACGCAGGATGTTACGATCAATGTAGGCCATCTGTTCCAGCGGCCACTCGGGGGCATGGCGATGGATAAAAGTGTCGAGCACCGGCTGGTGCTTGAGCACGCCGTTCACCAGATTGCGGCTAAAGACCGCGTATATCTTGGGCAACTGGGCTCTAGCCAGTCGCTGTTCCAACACGACGGCGGGAGCGTGATGCGCGCAGTCAATCTCGTACAGCGCCTGTAGCGCCACAATGCGAGCCTGATGACGGGCTTTCACGGTCGCGGGCCTCCTGGACGTGGGCGGATGATAGTCCGGGCGTTGGTCATCGTTTCGGCCAGACTGTGCTCCCAGCCCCCGTCTCGGGGGCATCTTGGGCGAGATTCGTCCCATAGACCCGCCCCCGGGACGGGGGCTTGGAGCCTTGGAAACGAGGTGGCCCAAACGATGACCATACCCATAGTCCGCTACCCTCTCTCGGGAGAGTGAGCCACGTCCTCAATGTGCACGTCAACGGACTCGACTTCCATGCCTACCATGTCCTGGATCGCGCGGGAAACCTCGGCCTGGATCTGGCGGCCGACGTTAAGCATGTTGGCGTCCGACTCGGTCACGACGCACAGTTTCACGCGCACGCTGTTCCCGATGACCTCGATTGCCACACCACTGTTTCGCAGGAAACGTCGCATTCCTGGTAGCGGGACCAGACGGGCCACGCCTGGCACGGCCAGGGCCGTGAGGCGAGCAGTAGTCTCCAGTACCTCGGGCGCGATAGTGGTCTTGCCGATATTAGGTTGTGTTTCCATTCAAATCTCCCTTGACTTATCCCTGCATCACCAGCCCACCGTCCACTGTCAGAACCTCGCCGGTGATGAAGGACGCTTCGTCGGAGGCCAGGAAAGCAACGGCGTAGGCTATCTCCTCGGGGCGTCCTATGCGCTTGAGCGGCGTCGTTTCGATCACTCGTTCTTTCCACTCCTCCGGCATACGAGCGGTCAGGTCGGTGGGGATAAAACCCGGCGCGACTGCGTTCACGGTGATGCTGCGAGGACCCAGTTCCTTCGCCAGGCTCTTGGTAAAGCCAATGATACCCGCCTTGGAAGCGGCATAGTTGGTCTGTCCCCCCTGGCCTGCGATGCCAGAGATGGAAGTGATGTTAATGATCCGTCCCTGACGCTTTCGCACCATCGGGCGGGCGGCGGCCTTGCAGCAGTTAAAGACGCTCTTGAGGTTGGTGCGCAGCACATCGTCCCAGGCCTCTTCTTTCATCAGCATCAGCAATTGGTCGCGGGTGGTGCCGGCGTTGTTGACCAGGATATCAATCTGGCCAAAAGCGTCCAGCGCCGCCTGGATCAGCCCCGCCGCCTGCTCAAAGTCGCCGACGTCGGCCTGCGCAGCGATGGCTTGCCCACCGGCGCTCTCGATGGCGGCCACGACCTCGGCGGCCGCTTCCGCGTTGCGGTTGTAATTGACCACGAGACGAGCCCCCCGCCGCGCCAGTTCCAGCGCGATGGCCCGCCCGATGCCGCGCGACCCGCCGGTCACGACGGCCACTTTGTTCTCCAACGGTCTGTCCATAGTCTCCTTTCCATCAATGCAAACGCGGTGAGCTTGGGCAACGATAAAGCTGAGCCGCCGCGCCGACCCATGCAAGACCTGCTCCGCCACGAGACCCGCTGCAAATGCAAAAGCGCCGCTGTTTTCACGCGCCTATCGGCGCGGTCGGCTCCAGCGAGTGTTAGCGGGCCTTCTTCTCTTACCGCAACACCCCCGCTCCCCTTTGGAGGCTTCTCGCGCTGTTACCTCGCGTTTGTGCGTCGCAGGCATTACCCTGGATTTGATACCCAACTCTCGTTTCTTAAGCCCCAGCGAGTCCTTCTATCTCTCGAATCAGTACAGGCAAGTTGGGTCGAGTGAAATTCACTTCTGGCGCGGGGATACGATGATGTTTGATGTCCGGTGGAATATGCTTGTGGTGCGGATGTGTCGTGACTAAACTTGGGTCGTTGGGATGTGGAAAGTCATCGTACCAATACAGACGCTCTGATCCGCGATAAACTTTATAGCTATACGCCGTGATCAAGCCAGCGTCGAAATCCAATTCTTCCCGCATACGCAACCGGACACCATTGGAGAAGAAGACTTCTCCCTCCGCCGTGCCCGTGTAAAGACTTTCAGACCAAACGACCACGGCCGACCGTCTTACTGTGGCACGGTCGAATAACTGGGCCACAAAGCGGCTGTAACCAGCGAGATATCGTAGTGGATTATCGCTCATTGTCAGTAAGCGGGTTGAAGACGCAAGGTTCTCTCTACACCGTGTTGTTGGATCTGCTGTGCGTAGGCTTGTTTACGCCGCAGCCAAGTTTCGTAAATCCCTTTCCAACGA
>JAUXFI010000092.1 GCA_030620125.1 Anaerolineae bacterium | reverse complement strand
GGTGGCCCAGCCCTCTAGGGGGAGTTCGACCCCGCTATGGCGGATTGCGGGTACAAGGCACCGCCAGCTCCCCGTCTAGCACGACCGGCATCATGCTCCCGCAGGGAGGGCGAAATGTCAAATCCGCGGCAATTTGCAGAATCCTGGGCACCACAGGTGAAGTAAAACGTGAAATGTGAAACGTGAGGCTCACACAGCTACAATCATCACGTTTCACGTTTCACGCTTCACGTTTCGCATAGATGGGAAGATCGTTTTCTTGGGATTCCTCAGTGGCCAACCGCTGACTGTTCTTGCCTGGGCGGGGTTGTGTGATAAAATGAGGGCGGGAGGTAACTGATGCCCATTCGTGTATTGTCAGAAAAGGTCGCCTCGCAGATCGCCGCCGGTGAGGTCGTGGAGCGGCCTTCGTCTGTGGTCAAGGAACTGGTCGAGAACGCGATAGACGCTGGCGCGCGCGACGTGCGGGTGGAGGCGCGCGCCGGCGGCAAGCAGTTCATCCGCGTGACCGACGATGGTTGCGGTGTGCCAACCGCCGAGGTAGAGATAGCTTTTCTCCGCCACTCGACGAGTAAACTGGCGACGGCGGACGATCTGGTACGCATCACCACGCTGGGCTTTCGGGGCGAGGCGCTGGCCTCCATCGCCGCCGTCAGCCGCGTGACTTTTGTGACGCGGTCAATTGATGAGCCGGTGGGGACGCTGTTGCGGGTGGAAGGGGGCCAGGTTGTGACCCGCCAGGAGAGCGGGCGGCCTCCGGGAACGGCGGTGACGGTAGAGGACTTGTTCTTCAATGTCCCGGCCCGCCGCAAGTTCTTGCGCTCCGAGCGGACCGAGCGAAGGCACATTGACGGCTGGCTCACCCGTTACGCGATGGCTTATCCGGGGTTGCGTTTCGTCTTGAGCCACGACGGGCGGGTCGTCTTCCAGTCGCCCGGCAGTGGCCGTTTGCGCGACGTGCTGATCGCGGTCTATGGCCTGGAGATCGGCGCTGCTGTCCTGGAGATTGTCCCCAATGACCAGCAACCGGCAACCAGCATCCAGGTCACGGGCTTTGTCAGTCCGCCCTCGCTACACCGGGCCAATCGGGGCTATATCACGCTCTTCGTCAACGGGCGCTGGGTGCAGGATGCCCGCCTGACCTACGCGATCATCCAGGCTTACCACACGTTGCTGCCCACAGGGCGGTATCCGCTGGCGGTGGTGATGGTGCGCCTTCCGCCGGAAGAGGTGGACGTGAACGTGCACCCTGCCAAGTCGGAGGTGCGCTTCCACGACGGCGATGTTGTGTTCAGGGCGGTGCAGAAGGCGGTGCGATGCACGCTGCTCGACCGGTCCCCCGTGCCTATCGCCACACGTCCGCCGACGGCCTGGCCCGCCTCCTCCGCCCAATGGGAGGAGCGTCGCGAGCGATTGGCCGGGTTGAAGCCGCGACAGGCTGGCGAGCAGTTGCGCTTTGAAGGGGAGCCACAGGGTATGACGACGCCCGGAGGCGCTCTCACACCTCCAGCGGGGAGACTCCCGCCGTTGCGGGTGGTAGGGCAACTGGGCACGACCTACATCGTGGCCGAAGGGCCGGAAGGGATGTATTTGATTGACCAGCACGCGGCCCACGAGCGGGTGCTGACCGAGCGGTTGCTGGCAGAGCGGCAGAGGGCGGGGGTCGCGTCGCAGGCGTTGCTGGAACCGCAGCCCGTCGAGTTACCGCCCGAGGCGGCGAGTTTGCTGGAGGGATGCCTGGAGGCGTTGAGTAGCCTGGGCTTCCAGATAGAGCCTTTTGGCGGGACGACGATGCTGGTGCGGGCAATGCCGGCAATCGTGGCAGAGACGGATCCTGCCCGCGTGCTGGAGGACGTGGCGGCGGCGCTAGAGGCAGGCGATACGCCATTGGAGGGCACAGTCGAGGATGCGGTGGTGAGCCAGGTTTGCAAGCGGGCGGCGATCAAGGCCGGGCAGGTGATGGCGCAGGCGGAGATGGAGGAGTTGATACGGGCGTTGGAGCAATGCGCCAGCCCGCGCACATGCCCTCACGGGCGGCCCACGATGATCCACCTGAGCGTGGAGCAACTGGCCCGCGAGTTCGGGCGGTAGAACGGCGGATTGCAGGACATCAATGGATAACGGATGATGAGTCTGCGGCTATGGATTGTCCTGGCTTTGACCGTTCTCATCTACGCCGTCGAGATCTCGGCCTACGCGGCGCGGTTGGCGGGGATACGTACTCGTCGGCCTGCCCAGGCTGGTTCCCTTTACAACTTGCTGGCTCTCTCCGCTCGCGCCGCCAATGCGTTGCAGGCGACGCTGTTGGCGGGTCTGGTGGACGTGGCGGTGACCGCAGGCGCGGTGGCCGGGTTGACAGTCACCCTGCGACTGATTCTGCTAGCGGCGGTGGTTGGGATTGGGGTGGGGGCGGCGTTGGTGCCCTCCCTCGCGCGGCTACTGGCGCGTGCGGTACACTCTTACGAGCAGCGCCACTCTCTTCCGCGCGTCGTTTTGCATGGTCTGAGCATCGAGGGGTTGCCACGGGCGCGGGAGGAACTGCGTAGCCCGCACGCCCGCACTGTCCTATGGGCCAGCCGCCACCGTCTCCCCTGGCGCTGGATCTTGCTCACCGTGCTGGTGGCCGCCATCTACGCCGTCGCTGGCCCGGCGGGGCAGATCGCCAGCGCCATTTCACCCCAGGGCGTCCGCACCGCGCTCACGCTGCCTTCATTCCTCACCGGCGTCGGCACTGTGCTGATGGTACTGCTGGTGGACCCGCTGACCGCTCACGTGGTGGATCAGGCACTGCGCGGAGAGCGTCCTCCCTCCGATGTATCCGCTATCACCGTATGGCAGATCGGTGGACGGCTGGCAGGGACACTGTTGGCCCAACTTTTGCTGATCCCTGTGGCTGTGCTGTTGGCGACGGTGGCGGGCTATCTGGTACGGTAGACGCGGCGGGGGGATTCTCCGATTCCAACAGTCAGTCTAGCGCAGGAACCATTCGGCGATGGGGTAGCCCCACAGGAGGGTGATGGCCGCGCCAGCGACGAGGAACGGCCCGTAGGGGATGGGGTCGCGCAGGCTGCGCACGCGGGTGACCAGCAGGATGGCGCTGATAGCGGCCCCGATGAGGATGGTCAGCACCAGTGCCTCGATCACCAGCGGGAAGCCGGTGATGAGGCCGACGAACGCCGCCAGTTTGACGTCACCGCCGCCCAAGGCGCCGCTGCCAAAGAGGGCGTTTCCCACCCACGCGGCGATGAAGAAAAACACAAAGCCAATTGCCCCACCGGCCAGCGCGCTCCACCATGTCATCTCCGGCGTGATGAAGCTGACGACGAAGGCGAAGATGATGGCTGGATAGGTCACGACGTTGAGGATCAGTCTACGCTCCAGGTCGGTGATGAGGATGAGGGCGAAGATGGTGCTGTATATGAGGTAGAGGATCAGTCTAACAGAGGGGCCAAGCGTGATCAAGAGATAGCCGTAGGTCACCGCCAGCCCAATCTCGGCGAGGGGATGGCGTGGGCTGATGGGTGCGCCACAGTGGGGGCAGTCGGCGCGCCCGACCAGGTAGGCGGGCAGGGAGAGCCATTGCCACCAGGGACGGCCTCGCCCGCAGTAGGGGCAGTGGGGACGGGTCAGATCCCGCCGGGCGGGGAGGTCGGAGCCGAGTTGATTGATCAGGCCACCAATGAGGAGGCCAAGGAGTACGAAGAGGATGGTCATTGGGAAGGATTATAAATGACAAATGGCAAATGAGCAAATGAGCAGTAATTATCCAAGCTATCTTCCCGGAAGCTGCAAGTTGGCTGTCAGGTGAGCCAAAATCTGCCCTGGGACCAGAATCTTGGCAAGACTCATCGCGTTGGAGCTTTCGGGAAGGTAAAATGGGGTCAGTGGGCTAAAGCTGTGGTCGGTGGGGGGGCGAAGAGGTCGGTGACCAGGGCTTCGATTGCGGCCTGGTCGGGGAGCAGGACGGAGGCTCCGCCGGGCGTGGTCCAGAAGTGGGTACAGGATTGGTCAATGCTGGCGGTGACGATCTGGTCGGCGGGGATGCGGCTGGCGGTGACGGCCAGGTCTACGATGTCACCCAGCGTCAGGTCGGTCTCGAAATCGTCCTGAAGAGCGGACCAGAGTTGCGGGGATTGTGCGATCAGGTTCGGCAGCAGGTCGGATTGTGTGACCTGGTCGCGCACGGCCAGCGACAACTGGCGCTGGCGGGCGATGCGGTCGAAATCGCCGCCGGGGGTGGCACGGGTGCGGACGTATTTGAGGGCCGTATCCCCGTCCAGGTGGTGCTGCCCGGCGGGCAGGTAGAAGGGTTCGTAGCCGTCGCCGCTGTCCGGGTAGGTCGGGTCGGAGATGGGGAGGGGTGTGTCCACGTCCACACCGCCGATGGCGTCAATGAATGTGACGAAGGCGTGAAAGTCAAGCAGGGCGGCGTGTTGGACCGGGATACCGAGAGTGGCGGAGATGGTTTGGCGAGCTGTGGTCAGTCCGCCTGTATCGCCTCGCTCGCCCCAGGCGTAGGCGGTGTTGACGCGGCCCTGCCCGTGGCCAGGAATCTCGACGTAGAGATCGCGCGGGATGGAGAGGATCACGATGCGCCGGCTGTTCGGGTCGAGGTGGCAGAGCATCAGCGTGTCTGTGTTGTCGGTGCTGCTATCTGTACCGCGCCGGTCGGTGCCCAGGAGAAGCACGGTGATCGACTCGGACTGGGAGCGCGACCTGGGCAGTGGGGTGGGCGGGTCGTAGGTGGCTGGGGTGGGGGTGGCGTGGTAGACGGTGGGCGTCGGCGGGGCCGGTGTGTGCGTAGTTGAGCTGCTGCAGGCCGTCAGCGTTGTCAACACGACTAGTCCTAGCAGGAAGACCACCCTTGCGAAGGTTGCGAATGACTCTGTCAATGTGATGATTCCTGGTTGGTGAAGATGCTTGGAGTCTGAAAGCTGCTGCCGAACCTTCGCAAGGGTTGGTGTCGCTCGGCGCATCATTGTGTTTCCTCCAACAGGTTCTCCATCAGCGTTTTGATCTCTTCCGGCTGGGGGAGCAGCACGCGCTCGCCGGCGGGTGTGACGTGTTTGACGGTGCAGCACTCGTCGAGGGTGGCGGTAGTGATGTCGTCGGCGGCGAGGTTGGTTGCCAGCAGCGCCAGGTCAATCGCATTGCTCAAGGAGAGGTCCGTTTCGAGGCCGCTTGCGATGGCCGACCAGAGGGTAGGGGCCTGGGCGATGAGGGTGGGTAGCATGTCGAGCCGTATCACGCGCTCGTGCACGGCCAGGACGAGTTGCTGCTGGCGGAAAGCGCGGTCGAAGCCGGGGGCCGGGACTGCGCGTGTGCGGGCGTAACGCAGGGCTGTCTCGCCGTCAAAGTGTCGCCGTCCGGCAGGGATGAACAGCGGGTCACGGCCACCGTGATCGTCTGGGAAGGTTGGGTCCTCAATAGGATGGGGCACCTCTACGTCCAGGCCGCCGATGTCGTCAATCAGCGCGACGAAGCCGTCAAAGTGCACCAGGGCGGTGTATTGTATGGGGAGGCCCAGTGTGGCGGAGATCGTCTCCCGGGCCAGCACCAGGCCGCTGGTGGTCTCGTCTTTTTCGCCTATCCCATAGACGCTGCCGGCGCGTGTCTGCCTGTGACCGGGCATCTCCACGTACAGGTCGCGGGGGATGGAGAGCAGAAAGGCGCGTTCGGCTTCGGCATCCAGGTAGAGCAGCATCAGCGTGTCGGTCTCGCCAGACGTCTCGCTCTCGCCGTCGGCGCCGAGGATCAGGAGGGAGATGGGGGCAGTCAGGTGGTCGGGTTGGGGGCGAGGTAGCGGCCCGGGCGCGGACGACGGTCTCGCCGTGGGCGTGGGCTTTGGCGTGGGCGTAGCTTCGGCCACGTCGGGGCCGGTGGTAGCCAGGGTATGGATCAGGCCGGCGAGCCCGACGACGAAGAGCGCCAGGACGGCCAGCGTTGCCAGGTAGCGCAGGCGCGGGCGGAACGGGAGGATGGGCGGTCTTGGGCGCTGTTTCTTCCAGCGCCGGGCTACCATCTCCCACGAGCGAGCCGAGTCTGACGGAACCTGCTCCTCCACGGTGTGGAGCGTCGCGGTCAGGTGTCCCGCTGTCTGGGTCAACGCCTCCAGGCGGGCGCGGCAGGCGGGGCAGGCGCTCAGATGGACCTCGGCCCGCTCGCGCCGTGCAGGCGGGAGGTCGTTTTCCAGGTAGGCCAGCAGTTGGCGGTCGTTGAGGTGTTTGTTCACGGCGCGTTCTCCACACGGTAGTCCATCACGATAGAAGGTTCCTGCTCCAGCAGGTTGGCCAGCCTCCGCAGGCCGTAGGCGACGCGGGACTTGGCGGTGCTGAGCGGGCAGCCGAGGGCCTGTGCCATCTCGGAGTACGAGAGGTTCCCAAAGTAACGCAGGATCAGGGCCTGGCGCGACTTGTGCGGCACTTGCTTCAGTGCCTCCCACACTGTCTGTTGCATTCCCGCCAGTTCGAGCACAACGGCCGGCTGGTGGTCGGGTGTCTCGTCTTGAGGCTCAAATCCGGTCTCCATCAGATCTTGCAGGGAGAGCCAGCGGAAACGGCGGCGGCGCTGCAGGTCGCGGCAGCGGCTGGTGACGATGACCTTGAGCCATGTGGCGAAGGCGGCCCGCGCCGGGTCGTATTGGGCCAGGTGCTCGAAGGCGTAGACAAAAGTTTCCTGCGTTGTGTCCTCGGCGTCCTGTAGATTTTGCAGGAGCATGTAGGCCAGGCGAAGGACGGCCGGGTAGTGGGTCTCGTGTAGTTTCCGGGCGGCGGTTTCGTCGCCTGTCAGCGCGTGTTTGATCAGGTCTTGGGTCATCGGGCCAGCCGGTCTGTGGCAGTCGCCATCAATACTTGTACGTAGAATGGGGAGTAAAAGTCGGGTTTTTTGGACTCGGAAAACGTGAAACGTGAGAGACACGAGTCACGCATTGCGCATTACGTATTGGGTCAGTCTCTGACGGAGATGACCGAGGGCACGGGGACGAGCGAATCTATTTCCACGGACTGCGTGTCTGTCTTGAGCCACAGTCCTGTGGAGTAACCCCCGTCCAGGTTGAGCGCTATGTCCAGGTCGAGGTCAGATTCCGCAAGGAAGCAGGCCAGTTCGTGAAGGCTGAGATGGCCACGGGGTGCGACGATGAACAGGATGCGCCCCTGAAAGTCCTGGGCCACGACGGTGCGGCGGGCGGGGCGACCGTCGTCAGCATCGGCAGGGAAGCCCATGATGCCGCCGGGCTTGACGAGCACGGGGAATGATTGCAGAGCCTCTTTCAGGGGCTCGTTGGGATCGTAGGGCTGGTCGCGGAGCCAGCGCACGCTCACGTTCTCCTCTCCCCGCGCGGGGAGGAAGCTGGGTGAGGGGTTGACGGCGAACATGCCTGCAAAGTCCCCGTAGGAAGTGCCCCACAACTGCCCATCGCTGACGAGCAGACCCGTGACCTTGTCTTCGGGTGTGAAGTAGCTTCCATTGACGACCAGCAGTGGCCGGAACCGCTCTGCCCACCCGCTCACCGGGCTGGGCGCGGCGGGGTCGTAGTGGACGCGAAAGTGCACGGTGGCAGGATCAAGCCGCACGATAGTCAGTCGTTCGTCGCCGCTCACGGCAGGCCGTTCGGCGACGCCTGTCCCGAGCAAAGTCGAGGGATCGCCGATCTCCACGCGCACCTGGCGCAACTCGACGCCCGGTTGCAGCAGTTGCCAGCCGGTGTCAGGTGGTTCAGGTGTGGG
>JAUXFI010000009.1 GCA_030620125.1 Anaerolineae bacterium | reverse complement strand
GCGAGAGAACCCTTGCGAAGGTTTGGTGAGAACTTGCGGGCCCAAAGCATCTTTGCCTACCAAAGGTTGCCCCGACGACAAGGCCATTCGTAACCTTCGCAAGGGTGGTGATTCTATGTAGGGGGCCAGCGATGACGCTGCCGGTAGTCGAAAAAGACGGAGGATGTACCTTCCGGGTGCGCGTCCTGCCTCGGAGCAAGCGGGATAAAGTCGCGGGGCTGCATGGAGACGCGCTCAAGGTACGGTTGACGGCCCCGCCGGTGAGAGGCAAAGCCAATCAGTCATTGCGCAAGTTCCTGGCCAGGCGGCTGGGGGTCTCGCCGTCGGCTGTCGAGATTCTCACCGGACATACCTCGCGCCAGAAGCGGGTGCGCGTGGAAGGCGTCTCCGCCGCTGCCGTCCGTGCTCTGCTGAGCACGGAGTGACATCCCATTCCCTACCGCATCTACTCGCTTACTCACCTACTCCATCCTCAACTCGTACCGCCTGCTGATTTCGGCGAGTGCCTCCCACGCCATATTTGCGACGGCCGGATTGGGGTCCTTCAACGTGGTACTCAGCAGCTCGACGTCGTCGGGGCGACCGACCTGAGCCAGTACCTGCGCGGCGGCCAGGCGAGCCGGCGCATCTCCCTCGCTCAATGCGCGCCAGAGCATCTTTCGGGCCGCCTCGCCCATTCCCACTCCTTCACGCCGGGCCGCGGCCCACGAGATCAACCAGGGCAATTGCTCAATCTCGGGTGGAGGCGCGATGCCAAAAGTTTTGTCCTGCTTTTCCAACTCCTCTGCCGCCCCCGTTGCTGCCGAGCGCACGATCCACTGCTCATCCTCCCGCGCCATTTTCTCCAACAGGTCCCGCGCCCTTGCCTGCGCCAATCCAAAGACCGCTGCCCTCCGGACCATCGTGTTCTCCGACTCGGCCGCCTCGTGTAGAAAGGCCACACCATCTTCTCCGCAGTTGGCCAACGCCCTGGCTGTCTCGGGTCTGAGCGTATCGTCTCCTTCCAGCAACATCTGCTCTAGCCGCCGCGTAGCAGCGTCTATACCCAGAGATGCCAGCCCATGCACAGCCGCTTCACGCACGGCCAGATCCTCGTCCGCCAGCGCGGTCTCAAAGGCCGGCAAGTCCGCCTCACCCGCCAGTCTGGTCAGCCCCAGGACGGCGGTGACGCGCACTTGAACGTCTGGGTGCTGTAGCGCCTGTTTGAGAAAGTAGACGATGCCAGATACGCCGGTCGCTGCCAGTGTCTGCGCCAGCGCGCGCCGGACAGATGCAGGTTGCCCCGGCTGGAGGAGACTACGGGCCAGGGTCGCCATCGCGCCATCGCGCCAGGCTGTGCCCTCTGGAACCACGCTGACCCAGTAACCGAGGGTGCAGAGGCGCGTACGGAACATGTCGTCGGGGCTGCGCATCCACGCTGCCACCAGCGGCCCTATGTTGCCGAGTTCGGCGTAAAAGTGCAACACGCCGGCCCAGTGGGGGTCGTCCAGCCGTTCGACGAGCGTGCCTGGGTCAACAGCCACCAATTGACGCGCCGCCAGGTACGCCTGCCAGAGCGGGTGTACGAAAGCATACCGGCCGGACCCTACCTGGCGAAGCAATCCCCGTTCGCCGGTCAGTGTGCGGAAAATGTGAGCGGCCGAACGTACCGGGCGCTCCTCGGGTGGGGGCAGCGCGGCCTCAATCGCTGCCTCAACCTCATCACGCCTGGCGATGGTCCGTCCCTCCTGCTGGAGGTTCAAGGCCACTTGTCCCAACGCTGTCCGGCAGGCTGCCGATGACCACGCCTCCTCCCCCTCTTGCCACAGCAGCAGATCCAGCGCCCGGCTGAACAGCGCTGCCCGTTTGACCGGCGCATCCCCGTCTGAGATGTACACGAACGCTCGCAGCGCCAACTCTAGTGGGGGGGCTCCCACTCGCGCCGCACATCGCAGTTCGGCCGACAATTCGCGCAGGGCAACGGGAGGCTTCTCGTCAGCCGGAGTGCAGGCCTCCACCCACTGCCTGGCGAATGTCTCCACCCGCCTGGCGTCCCACGGCGCTAGAGTCAGAGGAACGAAGCCAGCCTCAGTCAAAGGCGCATACCCCTGCATCCCGGTGCTGACCACCCACCAGTTCCCCGGCACAGTGCTGGTCAGTTCGGACAACCAGTCCATTGCCTGCTGGCGCTGTTGCGGCGACAGTTCATCCCACCCATCGGCGAGCACGAGACCCTGGCCTGCCTCCAGGTACTGGCGCAGGGGCTTGAGCAGCCCACTGCCGCCGCCGACGGCAGCCACCGCCGCACCCAGGAGTGTTTTCAGACAGTCTTTCTTCCGTGTGTTTTTGCGCTCCGTTTTTTCTTCGTTCTCGCCGTTTTCTTGCCCGTCGGTTTTGCTTGTCCCGTCCCAATCCAGCGCCGGGAGTGACACGTAGAGCGGCAGTCGCTCCCAGTTCGCTCCCTGCGTTGTTTCGCCCTCTCCGGCTGCACCGGTGTCGCCTGTTGTGCGAGCACACATGAGGGCCAGGTAAGCCAGCGAAACTGTTCTGCCTGTCCCAGAAGTGCCCAGGATCACCAGCAGGGGGTGGTCTCCCAGTATTCGATGCAGCGGCAAGACCTGGGGGCTGGCGGGCAAGGTCTCGGCCTCTGAGATGCCTTGAGGAGGTGGTGGGGCGAGCAGTTCAGGCCCGACGAAGAGAGCATCCAGGGGAGCCACGTGTGCCGGTACGGTGAGGGAGCGCGCTCGCGCGGTGACCAGTTCGCGGTAGCGGTCCTCGGCGCTGGATTGCAGGAGGTGCTGCAGCCGGACCAACGGGGACAGTGCGGACTCCCAGCCCAGGCGCAGCGCGTCACGAAAGCGGTAGGCTAACCCGACCAGGAGGAGGGTCACCGCTGCGCCGATCAGCGCCGACCAGAGGTCAAATTGCCACGATTGTGGAGCCGGAGCAGGCCCCAGCAGGTGGACGGTCGTGCAGATGATGTAGAGCATAATCCGCTCTTGATGGTGACCTTTATCCCGTTTGCTGAGGAGCGATCAGCCGGTACCCGACTCCTCGCTCGGTGAGGATAAGCATAGGATGGGCAGGATCAGCCTCGATCTTTTGACGCAGATACCAGATGTATAGTTTGAGGTACTGGCGTCGGTCCTCGTACTGCGGCCCCCACACACGACGCAGGAGCACCGTGTGTGAAACCACGTGTCCGGCCTCTTGGGCCAGTGCGGCTAGCAGTTCGTACTCTAGCGGTGTGAGGGCGATGCGCTCTCCATTTACCTTGACAGTGCGCATCTCCAGGTTCACGTAGAGCCGTCCATTTTCGTAGACCACTTTTCGGGATGCAGTACGTTGCGCGCGGTGTAGGGCAGACCTGACACGGGCGAGGAGTTCCTTGTAGCTGAAAGGTTTGATTATATAGTCGTCAGCGCCCAACTCGAGGCCACGGATCACGTCTCGTTCAGCCCCCAGCGCGGTGGCGAAGACGATTGGGGCGTTGGTGACTTTTTGGATCTGCTCACAGAGCACCCAGCCATCAACGTCGGGCAAGAGGATGTCGAGCAAAACCAGATCTGGCTCCGAGTTGGAGGCTGCCCGCAATCCACTTGCTCCGTCCTGGCAGACCTCGACCTGGTAGCCGGCGCGCTCCAGTTGCAGACGCATCAGGCGTGCCAGAGCATCATCATCCTCAATGACTAGAATTTGCTCTTCCACAATTCCCCTCCATATTCAAGAACTGGTCGGATTTGAGCATGTTGAAACTATTGTCTATGATAGTCATATTTGCGCGAATGTCAACTGCGCCAACAGCGATAGGCATACGAAATATTAGGTTACTGCTTGCCCTCCCGCAGGTTGGGATGGTTTTTTTCAATGCAAGAGCACGTCCCAACGGCTATGCAAGCCTGCGAGTACAATAAATCGTAGCCTGCGGGAGGGTAGCCTGGGTAATTACATTAGTACTTTTGCACTATTGACGAAAGAGCGCAAATGTTCTAAAATAGGGATGATGTTGGGATGGGTTCCCACCCCCCAAAGCCAACATTATCCACAACAAAGGCTGTTTGTGGTTACCCTCCTTTCGCAGGCCACGGCCCCCTTCAAGGGGGCCGTGGTCATTTTGGTGTTTGTTGGCAGCCTTGAAGCTGCCGGAGAGGTTGATTTGACCTGTCGGTGCATTGCTGATACAATGAGTTCGTCAGGGCACGACATAACACTCGTCCCGCAGGATGTCTGGCGTATGCCTACGATCGACGAGATCGTGCGCTCGCTCGCCAGGCACGGGCAGAACGCCGGCTGCGTCTGGGGAGGCCAAGTCGGCCGGGCCGATTGCGAAATCACGCCCGATAAGGAGACTCTGCTCTGGGCCCCCGACCAGCCACCGGTCTACTACTGGTCAGCCGACGAGTACGACGAGCAGAGAGCCTATTACGCCAGCAACAATGGCCACGTTGGTTACCAGCTAAAGGACTGGGGCAACCCACGCCACGGCCATCGTTGCGTGCGCGAACCGTAGGGAGAGTTTACGTGGAAGTAATTCTGACTCACGAAAACGCGGACTTTGACGCCATCGCCAGCCTGCTGGGGGCGAGCAAGCTCTTCCCGGCCGCCATACCTGTGCTGCCCCGTCGCATCAACCGCAACGGGCGCGCTTTCTTGTCTCTCTACGGCGCTGAACTCCCTTTTGTCCAGCCCGGCGATCTCCCCCGCCGCCGCAAGATCGAGCGTGCCATTCTGGTGGACACGCAGAGCCTGACCACGCTCAAGGGCATGGGGCGCGACCTGCGGGTGGACATCGTTGACCACCACTCACTCGACCGCGAACTGCCCCCCAACTGGACCTACTCCGGCGAGCCGCTGGGGGCCGCGACGACGTTGTTGGTCGAGGAGATCTCGGCGCGCTCTCTCGATCTGACCGGCATCGAAGCCACGCTGCTGCTGCTGGGCATCTACGAGGACACCGGCTCCCTTTCGTATGCGGGGACGACCGTCAGAGACGTGCGTGCGGCGGCCTGGCTGATGGAACAGGGGGCCCGTCTCGCCGTCGTCAACAAGTTCACTCACCATCCCCTCGCGCCTGAGCAGCGCGAACTCTACGACCGGTTGCTGGAACAGAGCGAAACTCACGAGATTGAGGGGCATACCGTCATCGTCGCCTGCGCCGAAGCGCCCGAGTACTCGGAGGAGATCTCGACTCTGGCCCACAAGCTGCGCGAATTGCTGGAGCCGTCGGCGCTGTTCGTGCTCGTCTCCCTCGGTAGGCGCATTCAACTCGTCGCCCGTAGCGCCACCGACGACATTGACGTCTCTGTGGTGGCGGCCCACTTTGGCGGCGGGGGACACGGGCGCGCGGCTGCGGCGCTCATCCGCGCTCGCTCGCTACAGGCGGTGCGCGAGGAGTTGCTGCTCCTGTTGCCGGGTATCGTGCGACCCAGCATCACCGTCGCCCAGGTGATGTCCCGGGGCGTGCAGGTGCTCTCCCCCGATGACACGGTCGCAGATGCCGCCGAGCGTATGCGGCGCACCGGTCACGAGGGGTACCCGGTCGTGCGCGATGGCCAGGTGGTCGGGCTGCTGACCCGGCGGGCCGTGGATCGGGCGCTACAGTTCAAGATGGACGACGTCCCTGTCACTCAGGTGATGGAGGCGGGCAACGTCACCGTCAGCAGTCACGATTCGGTGGCCCTTCTGCAGCAGTTGATGATCGAAAGCGGCTGGGGCCAGATTCCCGTCGTCGAAGGTGATCGTGTCGTTGGGGTGACCACGCGCACGGACCTGATCACGCTGTGGGGCACGCCTCCCACGCCGCCCCGCCGCCGCGAAATCGCCGCATTGCTGGAGCAGGCTCTTTCGGATCCGGTGCTCGCCCTGATGCGCTGTATCTCGCACCAGGCCCGCGAGATGGGGCTCGTTCCCTACTTTGTCGGCGGGCTGGTGCGCGACTTGCTGCTGGGCCAGCCCATCGTGGACGTGGATCTGGTCATCGAGGGGGACGGGATCACGTTGGCTCGCCGCCTGGCTGCCGATCTGGGCGGTCGGGTGCGCACCCACAAGCGCTTCGGTACCGCCAAGTGGCTGCTTTCGCGGCGCGTCTGGCGACAGGTCGCTGGTCGCGTTCCTGACGTTGGCGATGCGTTACCACCCAGCGTGGACTTTGTGACGGCGCGCACCGAGTTCTACACTCACCCCACTGCCCTGCCGCAGGTGGAGCGTAGTTCGATCAAGCAAGACCTCCACCGGCGCGATTTCACCATCAACACGCTTGCCATCCGCCTCGACCCGGATCACTGGGGGGAGTTGTTGGACTTTTACGGTGGCGAGGCCGACCTGCGCAACGGTGTCATCCGCGTGCTGCATAGTCTCAGCTTTGTGGACGACCCCACCCGCATACTGCGGGCCGCGCGGTTGGAGAGCCGGCTGGGTTTTCACCTGGACCCCCGCAGCGAAGAGATGATCGCCGACGCGCTGCCGTCGTTGAAGCGGGTCAGCGGCGACCGCATTCGCCACGAACTGGAGCAGATTTTCCGCGAGGCCGAGCCGGAAGGGGCGTTGTGCCGCCTGGACGAGTTGGGCGTGTTGGCTTACGTCCATCCCAGCCTGCGTTGCGACAGGTGGCTACGCAAGAGGTATCAGGTGTTGCGGGAGGATCTGGATGCTGGGTGCTGGATGCTGGACGCTGATGGTTTTGTTTTCCTCTACCTGGCCCTGTTCGCGTACCGGCTCGACGACGAAGAGTTGGAGGGATTGCTTGCGCGCCTAAAGGTGGGGCGGAGCGGCGCTGATCACTTGCGTCTGTCGTGCAGTCTGAAAAAAGTTCTGCCTCAACTGGGGAGAGCCCGCCGGCCGAGTCGTGTCTACCGCCTGTTGGAGCCGTACCCTGGGCGGGTGCTGGCTGTGGCCTGGGTCGCCACCGACCGCAAGCGGCTGCGGGAGCGGCTGTTGCGCTACCAGACGGAGTGGCGGCTGGTGGAGCCAGAGGTCACCGGCGACGACCTGAAAGCGATGGGACTAAGGCCCGGTCCGCTCTTTGGCCGGCTGCTGGGAACGTTGCGCGATGCCCGGCTGGACGGTAAGGTGAGCACGCGGGGAGAGGAGGAGGCGTTGTTGGAGAAATTGGTGGCTGCTGGGGGCGAGAAGGACACAAGGCAAGGAAACAAGTAGACAGGGAAATAGGAGGGTGCGCTGATGAGTGAGGTTGTGGAGGGAGAACCTATCTGCGTCGAGGGGCGCGAACTGGTACCGCTGGTGCGCGTGACGAGTCGCGTGCGGAGACACGTCTTTGTCGGCGCTGACCGGTTGGCCGGGGGAGGCTGGGGGTTCGTGCGTTTGCAGCCTGTGGCGATCCTGGAGCGGGGTGGGGGGGACGAGCGCCGTATCCCCATCCAGGATAGGACGGCTCAAGTGCTCGGCGGTCTGCTCCTGGCGGCGTTCATCATCCCGCTGCTGCTGGCGGCAGCCGTGCGCCTGACGCGGAAGGGCAGCCGTTAGCAGTGAGCGGTTAGCAGTTAGCAATTAGTGGAACGCCAGACGAGACATCTGGCCTGGACAAAAAACGGAAGGGAGGAAACTGATGGAAGTAGAGATTCAGGCATTGCTCGATTCTCTCGCTGATTTGCGGGAGAAAACCAACGTCAACGCTTGTTTTGGCGAGCCCGTGACCGTCGAGGGCCGTACCGTCATCCCCGTCGCGAAGGTTGCCTATGGCTTTGGGATGGGCATCGGGCACCAGGTGGTGGTCGAGGAGGAAAAAGTCGAGGGAGAGGCTGCAGAGGAGACGGCGGAGGGTGACGCAGAAGGCGCTGGTGCTGGTGGCGGCGGCGGGATGGTGGCTCGCCCCTTCGCAGTCGTCGAAGTGACGTCGGAAGGCACGTGCGTAAAGTCGGTCGTTGACGAGCAGAAACTGGCGCTGGCCGGGGCGCTGCTCGCCGGCTGGACTATCATCTGCCTGGCCGTGACGCTGGTCAGGATTTTTGGCCGGCAGGAGTGAGCGGGGA
This sequence comes from Anaerolineae bacterium, assembly GCA_030620125.1. The sequence continues at coordinate 11,519 of JAUXFI010000009.1, read as the reverse complement.
CTTGCTCCAGGATTTCCAGATATTGGTTACCACCGGCGAAGCAAGAGAGCACGATGCCCTTCCTGGCAGTGGTGGCCGCCTTGTGGTATAATCTGCCGCATATCTGCGCTAGGAGGGATAAATGAAGCCACCACTTGACCCTATTCTGATTCACATTACCTCGGACTTTGGTATTCACTGGTATGGTATCCTGATTGTCACCGGCGTCATGCTGGGGGCGGTTTACGCCGCCTGGCGAGCCAGGCAGGATGGCGAGAACCCCGATCACGTCTGGAATGGGCTCATTGTGGCCATCATCATGGCCATCATCGGCGCTCGGCTCTACCACGTCTTCTCCGAGCCGGCGGGCGGGATGGTGGGCTGGAGTTACTACCGCCAGCATCCCATTGAGATTCTGTACATCTGGCACGGTGGCCTCGGCATCTACGGGGCCATCGCCGGGGGCATATTGGGGGTGGTGCTCTATGCCTGGTATGCTCACCTGCGCCCGTTGCAGTGGCTCGACTACGGCGCGTCGGGGCTGGCGCTGGGCCAGGCCATCGGCCGCTGGGGTAATTTCATCAACCAGGAACTCTACGGCCCGCCCACCAATCGCCCCTGGGGTCTGGTCATTGACCCACAGTACCGCATCGCTCCCTACAACGACCTCAGCGCCTATCCGCCCGACACTCTTTTCCACCCCACCTTCCTGTACGAATCGCTGTGGTGCCTGCTGGTGTTCATCGCCCTGGCACTGATCGCGCACAAGTTAAAGCACCGGCTGTTGGACGGAGACATCTTCCTGGGCTACATCATCGGCTATTCGCTGGGCCGTTTCTTCATCGAGTACTTTCGCCCTGATGCCTGGATGATCGGTTCCATCGCCACCGCACAACTGCTCGCCATCTTGTGCGTGGTGGGCGGGGTGGTGTTGCTGGTCGCGCGGCACGCCAGGGCCAGAAGCGCCACGCCGGAAGTCGAGGTCGTTGAGGCGTCGCCGGTGCCGGAATCGGGGACAGGCCCGGAGTTGGAAGCTTGATGCTGGAAGCTGGATATTGGATACTGGGTTTTGAGGGATTGACTGGGAGCCCGATGCCGCTGGCATTGGGCTCTTTTTGTGATCGGGAGGGTGGCCGATGACGCAGGGAGCGGACTTTTATCGCCTGCAATGCCTGGATGGTGACGGAGATGCGAAGCAACGCCGCCTGGCGGAGGTGGAGGCTGCCTTGGGGGAGAGCGAAGCACTGAGGCAGGCGCGCCGGGCGTTGGAAAGCGCACAGTCGCTCGTCCGGAAGTGGGCGCTCCGGCAGCGTGACCTGGAGCTGGAGATCCAAGGGCTCTCGGACAAGACTTCTCGTTCCGAGCAGCGGCTCTATGGTGGTGCGGTCAAGAATCCCAAAGAGTTGGCGGATCTGCAGGCGGAGGTCGTCTCACTCAGACGGCGGCGACAAAAGCTGGAGGATGCTCTGCTGGAGGCGATGATCGAGCAGGAGGAGGCGGAAGCCGCGCGCGATCAGGCTCAGGCACATCTCGATGAGACGCAGTACCGCTGGTCGGTCGGGCAGGCAGACCTGATGGCCGAACGGGAGGAACTGCAGGCATGGCTGGCAGAGATTGAGCAGGCACGGACGGCGCTGCTCCCCAGCATTGAGGCTGGTGACCTGCAGGTCTACCAGGGCTTGCGGCGCAGGAAGGGCGGTCTGGCTGTGGTCCAGGTGCGCGGTGGCGCGTGCGGTGGATGCGGTATCGCGATCTCGCCGAGCCTAAAGTGGAAGTTGAGGCAGGGGGAACTGGTCCGCTGCGGCAACTGTGAACGTTTCATCGTGGTTGTGCATTGACTTGTGTGAGGCAGAATGACCACTTTGACGGAGAGTCAATCCCCCGAATCGCTCCCCAAATTGCGCGCCGTTGATGCCCGCCCAGTCGTTCAGGGCGGCCGGCCATCCGTTCTACTGCGCGACCCGCTGCAATTGGCCGACAAGATGGTCATCATCCCGCAGCAGTTGGCCCCAGTGCTGGCGCTCTGCGACGGGACGCGAGACAGCGGCGGCCTGAGCGCGGCCCTGGCCATCAGGTTTGGGCTGCGCGTCGCGCCGGGCCTGGTAGAGCAGCTCCTGGCCGCGTTCGACGAGGCGTTGCTTCTGGAAAACGACCATTCCGCGCAGGCGCGGGAGCGCGCGCTGGCCGAGTACCGCCAGGCCCCGTTTCGAGCACCCATCCTCGCCGGGCGCTCTTACCCAGCCGACGTAGGTGAACTGCGAGACCTGCTGCAAGGCTACCTCGACGCCGTGGACGATGCAGATACTGGCCCATCCGACGGCCGTGGTCTGATCTGCCCGCACATTGACTACGCTCGCGGCGGGCCGGTCTACGCCGCTGTCTGGAAGCGCGCGACGGAGATGGTCAAGGCGGCCGACCTGGTCGTGCTATTGGGCACAGACCACTTTGGGGATGGCCAACTGACGTTGACGCGCCAGCACTACGGTACGCCGTTCGGGGTTCTGCCAACGGCGCAGGAGGTCGTGGAAACGCTGGCCGGTGGGCTGGGCGCGGAGATGGCCTTTGCCGGCGAGCTTTACCATCGTAACGAGCACTCGATTGAGCTGGCGGCGGTCTGGCTGCAGCACATCCGCGAGGGGCAGCCGTGCGAGCTGGTGCCGATCCTGTGTGGTTCGTTCACGCGCTTTGTGCGGGGTGAGGCTGACCCGGAGCACGACCCGGCGATCAACGCACTGCTGGACGCGCTCGGACAGGCGACGGCAGGCCGCCGGGTGCTCGTCGTGGTAGCAGGTGACCTCTCACACGTCGGCCCGGCGTTTGGCGGGCAACCGCTGGGCATGGTGGAGCGTGCCCGACTGCAGGCGGCCGACGACGAGCTCATTGAGCGGATATGCGCGGGCGACGCAGAGGGATTCTTCGCGGCGATCAAGCGGGACGGGGACCGGCGCAACGTGTGTGGGGTGCCGCCCATCTACCTGGCGCTGCGTTTGTTGAGCCCGGTGCAGGGGGAGCGAGTGGCCTACGCTCGCTGCCCGGCCGACGAGAACGGCACGTCGCTGGTTTCGGTGTGTGGTGTCGTGTTCAGGTGACGGGCTTGGCTCAGTATGTATGATACGACAAAGACCGCTTCCAAAGCGGTCTTTGTTTTGTCGGGGCGCCGGGATTTGAACCCGGGGCCTCTACAACCCCATTGTAGCGCGCTAGCCAAGCTGCGCCACGCCCCGTACGTTGGAGATTATAACAAAGAGTCCGCAGTTTGGCAAATCGAAATCGCGGCTCAAAACCTCGTCTTGCACTGTTTTGCATGCCTGATGGAAGTGTGGTACAATCGTTGAAGAAGAGTGCCTATGACCAAGAAAGTAGACCAGACTTCAAAACACGTCAGTATCCTGCGACGGGCTGATATTTTCTACGATCTGACCCAGCCTCAGTTGGAGATGATCGCCGCTCTCTGCTCTGAGATCACCGCCCAAGACCGAGAGATCATCTTTGAGGAGAACAGCGCCGGTAACGAATTGTATGTCATCGCCAGTGGGGAGGTGGACATTCTGGTGGACCCTGCTCTCACCCAATCCACCGTCGCTGAACAGCCCTCCCGCCCGCTGACCGTCGTTACACTCACGCGCGGGCAGACCTTTGGTGAGATCGCGCTGGTGGACCAGGGGCTGCGGACAGCCTCGGCCCGTTGTGCTTCGAGAAAGGCGCGTCTCCTGGTTATCTCTCGTGACCGGCTGATCAGACTGTGCGACAATTATCCTGACCTGGGCTACCGTCTGATGCGCAACATAGCCGCAGACCTGGCTTTCAAGATTCGTGGCACCGATCTGATGATTCGCGAACAACTACTCTGGCGTCCACGGCCAAAGTAACGGGATTTGACATTTCGCGCTCGTCCGATATAATTTGGGTGCGCGGGTGTAGTTCAGTGGTAGAACGTCAGCTTCCCAAGCTGAATGTCCAGGGTTCGAATCCCTGCACCCGCTCCTCAGACGGCCCTTCAAAGATACCTGAGGGGCCGTTTTGACTGCCTGCCTGAAGGCACGTCGCTCCCAGGGAGGCAGAAGGGAGCTATGGGGAGAGACTATCACTGGGCCCAATTCACATCCTTGCTCAAACCGGGCTGTTATCCCAGGCTGTAACCTCACCGTAACGAAACTGCAATCATTTCTCAATCCTCTCTGCGCAGTTTCGTAGTAAGATAGAATGGATTAGTGTACCAAAAGAGTGCTAGTCTTGATCACTAACACTCTCTGTACTCTGTGCAAAGGATAGGCTGTTGATCGGTAAGACACTGGGCAAGTGTAGGATCACCGAACACCTGGGGAGCGGAGGTATGGCCGAGGTCTACAAGGCCTACCAGCCGGGCCTCGACCGCTACGTAGCCGTCAAGGTACTCCATCACTTTCTGGCTAACGAAGAGGATTTTCTGACCCGCTTCCGGCGCGAAGCGAGGATCGTCGCCACGTTTCGTCACCCCAACATCGTCCAGGTGCATGATTTTGACTTTGATGCACAGGACAACGTCTACTACATGGTAATGGAGTTCATTGACGGTCCTAGCCTGAAGGAGCGTTTACAGGAGATGGCCCAGAAAGGCCAGACGCTGCCGCTGGAGGAGGCAGTTGACATCGTCATCGCAGTCGCCAACGCTTTGGAGTACGCCCACCAGCAGGGGATGGTGCATCGAGACATCAAGCCTGCCAACATCATAATCACCCAGGATAACCATGTCATCCTCACCGACTTTGGCATCGCCAAGATTGTGAATACCACTGCGTTGACGGCCACCGGTGCAATGGTTGGAACGCCCGCGTGCATGGCCCCTGAACAGGGAATGGGCCAGGCCGGGGATGAGCGAGCCGACATCTACTCACTGGGCGTCGTTCTGTATCAACTGGTTACTGGCCAGCTCCCATTCGACGCCGACACGCCGTTGGCCATCGTTCTCAAGCACATCAACGAACCACTGATTCCTCCCACGACCCTCAACCCTGACCTGCCCCCAGGCATAGAGATGGTGATCACGCGCGCGCTGGCCAAGGACCCCAACAACCGTTATCAAACTGCCAAAGAGTTCGCCGTCGATCTGGAACGGGCTATGGCCGGCGACCCCATCGAACCCATCTCGCCAGAGATCGCGATGACACCGGCGACACCTGGGGCGACAGTCGTCGCCCTGCCGGCCACATCACCCCCTTCGACAGTCCAGTCCGTCCATCCAACACGTCGCTGGATTGCAATTCTGGCCGTCGTGCTAGTTCTGATGCTGATTAGCTGTGTTGCTCTCGTTGTCACCAGGACACCGGACCGCCTGCTCGCTGCCCTGCTTTCGCAGGTGGGAACGCCCACGCCAGTCGTGATCGGCACGCCTACATCTACTCCTACTCCCAACCTGACCGCTATATACAACGTAGAGGAGACCGAGTTTGCCATCCGGATGGCCACTTACGAGGCGACCACAGGTGTCACACCCAGTCCCTCATCTACGCCCATCCCTACCTCCACTCCTACTCCCACTCCTGACCTGACTGCCGCCGCCATAGCTGCCTGTGAGTTTGACCTTGAGGTCGTCAGCGATCCCGTGGTCAGCCCCAGCGTACTGAGGCCGGGGCAGCAGTTCGTCAAGCTCTGGGAAGTCGAGAACACGGGCACGTGTGCCTGGCCGGAGGATGCTGAATTGGTCTTTGTATCCGGCGATGAACTGCAAGTCGTGGAGGCGCCAGAGATTGAGCCACTCGCACCGGAGGAGACCTCTGAGATCGAGATCGCCCTGCGAGCGCCGACAGGTTACGACAGATACACCAGCGTGTGGCAGTTGCAGGATGGCCAGGGAAGCCCCATTGGAGAAGAACTAGAGATCACCTGCCGCGTGGGGCCGGCGCCGACCCCGCGGCCGACAGCGACGCCCACCGGTACTCCCACGCCAGAGTTCACGCCAACGCCGGCCGAACCGCTGTGGATGTCGGTGCCAGGACTGGCTTGGTGCGATGAATCTGGAGCGAGAGGGCGAATTGAATGGGGTCGAGGAGGAGGCCCGAGTGAGGAATGGCGGTACTTTTATGGCTGGGTATTCCCCGAGAGTGAACTGCCGGGGCCGTATCACGACTTTTCAGGGTTCCCGCGCGTGGAAACCTACTTTACCACGTCGGGGACGCTCCCCTGGCCGGTACCAGACAACTGCTGCCCCGGCGACTATGGCCGATATGTGAGTCCAGAAGGATACGAGATCGTGTGGCAGAAGGTGTGGTACTCGGCGGCGAATTGTCCGCCCTAATTATCCGAGCTACGTGCCGCCTCTACGGATTTACACCCGCCCGGTCAGCCACCCCACGTGAGCTCCTTCCCGGTGATCGAACGCCGGTACGAAAGGCTTGATGTCCAGCAGCGGGGTGCCGTCGAGCACGTCTACACCCTGCACGTGGAGTATGCGGCCGTCAATCGTTACCAACTCCACCACCGAGAGGCCGATTGGATTGGGACGGGCTGGGTAGCGGGTGGCGAACAGACCGTGGGGCTGGTCATCCAGGAAAGGCCGTACGGTGAGCGAAAAGTCGCAGGCGCAATGGAACCAGTAGACGAGGATGATGTGAGAAAAGCCACCCAGGTGCTGCAGGCCGGGAGCGTATTCGGGATAGACCTCCACGCGGCCAACGGCTTCAGAGCGGGCTGCCTGGATCGGCATCTCGGAGCGGCTGGTGAAGGGGGTGTGTATGACACCGATGGGCTGGACAGTGAACTGAGCGTCTACATCAGCCATCAAGCATCCAGTTTCCAGTATCCAACACTATACCACCACGGCGACAGTTAGCCAGACTGCCAGTGCGGCGAAGAGTAGCGCCATTCCCAGTTTGACTGTCGCTGCCTGCTGCTGGAGGAAGCGGGTCAACTGCTTCGAGCCGGTGCCGTAATAGGCCATAATAAAGACCACCACCAATGGCAGGATAAAGATCAGGTTATAGAGCACGAGAAAGAGAAACGCGCGCACCCGCATCTCGGGTTGGCTCATCACGAAAATGATGGTCGGCAGGTAGACCTGGCCCGTGCAGGCCAGTTCCAGGAACGAGACCACCACGCCGGTGACGAAAGCCCCCACGACGAAGGCCTGCGATCCGCGCCCCTTGCGGATGACCGCGTTGATGCGCATGCGCAGCCCATGAGGTAGGTTTAGCGTCATATCGCCGATCTCGCCCTGCCGCGCCCTGAAAAAGTCCAGGAAACTGAACACCGCCAGGCCGGCGCACAAGAGAGCAGTCAATCCATACACCCAGTGTCCCAACCTCGTCAGCAAGTCACCCAACAGATCGAGCACCTTGTAGAAACCCAATCCCACCACCAGGTAGGCCAGGAACACGCCGCAGGTGAAGGCCGCGCCCACGATCAGGATTTCTTGCCCCTTGCGCCCGCTCAACGTCAGATAGGAGACGAAAAAGACCAGCGTGGCGAAGGCACAGGGATTGAGGCCATCCACCAGGCCGGCGAAGACGACGGTGAGGACGCCGAAGGACTCGAAGCGTTCAATGATGCTCTGCTCGGCCTCCTTGGGGTCAAAGTCAGCCCAGACCTGCTCCGCGCCGGTGTGCGCGTACTTTTCGGCCAACACTAGCAACTCCTCGGCCGTGATGTCGGTACCGATCAAATAGTCCTCGCCAACGAAAAACGCCGGGGTCGCCAGGCGCTGCCTCTCTGGGACACCTGCGCGAGCGCCCAGCCATTCCGCCAAGGCAGCGTCGTCCTGAACGTTGTATTCCTTGATCAGCAACTGTGGGTACTTGCTTTGCACGTACCGTGCGTCGTACTCGGCACGGCTGCACTCCTGGCAACCTACGTCGTAAAAGTAAGCTGCCCAGATTGATGGGGGGGCCTCACAAGCCACTGCCTCCTCTGGACCGCAAGGCTCCAACTCTCCCATCCCCGGGCCAATGCCTGGCCCTGGCCCCGCTTCACCTTCAACCGCGATTTCCTCCAGGCCGGGGATGTCGGGCCAGGAGGTGCCACCCGCCCCCAGGCAGGTGTCGAGCAGGCAGGGTAGCTGCCCGCGGATGGCATCCTCGCCGGTGAGTGCCTGCCCGTCAATGACCAGCGTCGGCAGCGGCCAACGCTCTTCCGGGGGCACGTCGAAGACCTCCTCGGCGCGGATAAAGATCTCGTAATTGGCCGGCTCGGAGATTTCGACCACCTTGATCTGCATCTGGTCGCCGTATTCGGCTTGCAGCGGGGTCAATACCTCGTTGACGACAGTAGCACAGTGGGGACACTCGGCGGACGTAAAATAGACCATCCGCACGACCGGCCCTCCCTCAGCCAGGGCCACGCTTGTCCCCCACATGAGAGCCAACGCCAAAAGTAGCGTGCTTGTCCACGACCAGCATCTCAATCGCATGTGATCCATTATCCTCTGTTTGTCAGTGCTCAGTCATTCTTGCGCAGCGAGGTATTATGCCACAAATCAGCGAGTTGGCAACCTTCCCTCAACCAACTAGCCCAACATTCCCCGAATGATAATATCCACAGCATCATCCTCGTCCAGCCCGCGTGCCATCAGTGTCTCCAACTCCTTCCTGCTGACACTGCCGATCGCTGCCTCGTGAGTCACCCGCGCCTGATCGTTGCGCACGACGACGACTGGCACGTTGCGCGCCACTGCGTCCCCGCGCACGACCTCTGTGCAGTCCATGTGCCCTACTGCACCGGGCGCGTTCCCCTCTGCCGTGGTGTAGATCTCGCTGGTGGCCCGGTCGCGCACCGCTACCCTCGTCTTGGTCAAACCACGCGCTCCCTCGCCGTTGAGACGCACCACCTCGTCCACCTTGATCTCGTCCTCGGCGAACCCGTAGGCTTTGGTGGTCAACTCGACCGTCCCGCCGGCGGCCACGTCCACCTCGAACTGGATCTCCAGGCGTCCCACCCGCCCGTGTACCAGGCTGAACTCGGACTCCAGCCAGCCCCCCTCGTCCACCTGCGCGTGCGTGGTAGGCAGCACCTTGATGCCACCGTGGGGACCGTGATAGTGGCTCTCGTTGTAACGCATCGTCGCGCCCGGCCCGATGTGAATGTGCGCGTCCATAATGTGCTCGAGATTCACTGCGTTTGGAAAGGTACAGTGAGCCAGGAAGCCAACTTTTGCCCCTTCCCCGATCTCGAACTCGGACAGTATTTCTTGCAGACCCTCCTCGGAAGTCATCCCGAAGCACAGATGCACCGGGTAATCCACCTTCGTGCCCGGCGCAACGGTGATACGAGCGCGCACACCGCTTTCCAGTTCCTCTGCCTCAATGTCCACACCCTCAACCAGGTTGACCGCCAGCACCTGGTTGCCGCTGATGACGGCGCTGGCGACTCGTGGCGTCTGCAGGACGTCCGGCCTGCCGCCAGCCTGCTCGTATGCTTTCAGGATGGCCTCGAACTCGCGGGCCCAGGCCGGGTCGTGCTGCTGCAGGGCAGAGGATTTGGTCTGGGCAGTGGGATGGCTACTCATCGCATACCCCCTCTGCCACTACACGCTGGTAGGTACCGCCAGCCTCCGCTCCCCAGGGCTGATTGCCCAGCAGGTTGCCGTGCGGCCGGCAGCGCTGCGCAAAGTAGTCGCGCATCTCGGCCGGAGCGCCGGTCTGGACGATTGTGCCGCCACACATCAGCGAGGCAGTATCGGCCACAGCGGCCATCTCGTCGCGGTGCGTGATCATGAGAACGGACGTGCCCTCGTCCGCCATCCGGCGCATCAACGCCATGATGTCCCTCATGCACAGCACGTCAATCCCCGAGTCAGGCTCGTCGAGCACCGCCAGGCGGGGCTGCATCGCGTAGACCGCCGCCAACTCGATCCGCTTTCGCTCCCCGCCGGAGAGGGCGGCGTTGACCGTGCGACCCAGATAGGCCAGCGGCGAGAGTGCTACCGCCTACAACGCCTCCTCGACCCGCTCCCGCGACGGACTCTTCATTCCCAACGCCAGGTAGTCGGCCACAGGCAACCCCTCGAAGCGAGCTGGCTCTTGCCAGGCCAGTGTCAGCCCTAGCTGTGCGCGCTCGGTCACTGAGAGAGCGGTAATGTCCCGTCCGTCCAAAATGATGCGGCCTCGCTCTGGCTTGTACCCGCTAGTACCCATCAACGTGAACGCCAGGCTGGTCTTTCCCGAACCGTTGAGCCCCAGCAGAACGTGCACCTCATTACAATGGACAGTCAGATTGACCCCGCGCAGCACCTCTGCGCCAGGCCGCTGCACCCACACGTCTTCCACTTTCAACAGCACGTTGTCGTTCATCTCACCTCCACCCGTAATCTGCCCATCTCGGATCAGCAGACTCCGAATCACTCCATACTCTGAAAAGCGCACCAAGTATACCCCCTTCATCTGAACAACGCAAGCTCGTTTTGGGGTTGCCATGTAGCGCGTCAAGGGTATAATATAAATCCTTCACCCACCTCGCCTCTCGGCGGCGAGAAACATAGGGGCAGCGTGCGTCCGCACAAGGACAAGGATCATGTCCACCAGGAACGTGCCAGGAAATCCCGGACACTGGACACCCACCAAAGGGTTCAGCGCACACAGAAAAGCAGCGCTCTTGCTGCTGGCTGTGCTCGTGGGTCTTTTCGCTGCCTGCCAAAGCCCTCCCACGGCGACCGAGGAGTTTACGCCACCCTATCTGCAGTTGCGCCTCTGCGGAGGGAAGGCACAGTTGCAGTGGCAGGGATCATCCGAGTGGACAGCAATGGAGGGAGGGATCAGCATCAAGGACAGTGCGCAGATCGTGGCAGATACAGAAGCAGGGGCCGAATTCTGCCTGGGTGATGGCAGCACGCTGGAACTAGCGCCCGAGGCCGCGATGGAGGTAAAGAACCTGCGCGTCTTTCCCCGTCTGCAAGTGACGCTACAGGAGGGCAGTCTCCTATTTGAAGCCCAGAAGCCGTCTTACGAGTTCGTGTTGCCCGTTTGCCTGGTGACACTTTTGAGCATTCCCTCGCGCTTCAGGCTGGAAGTCAGCGACGAGATGACACATCTGGCGGTCGAAGAAGGGGCCGTGACCTGTGAATTGGAGACGGAGACGCTGACGCTGCTCACATGTTGGGAGATGTACGCAGTGCCGGGAGAAGAGCCAGAGGTCTCCGAGTACTGTGATCCCAGAGCGATGACCACCCCCTCTGCTCTTACCCCGTCACCGAGCCCTACCCCGTTGAGGGTTGAGCCGACGGAGACGACGATGCCTACGCCATCGCCATCCCCATCCCCCACCTTTACGCCCACGCTCACGCTCACGCCTACGCCTATACGCAGGGTCGTGATTGTGACCCGCACCCCTACTCCGGCGCCAACTCTGCCGACACCGACCAATACACCGGCGCCATCTCACCCGAATCCCCCGCAACCACCACCACCACCACCGCCGCCAACCACCGAACCGCCACCGCCGCCAACCACCGAACCGCCACCGTCGCCAACCACCGAACCGCCACCGTCGCCAACCAACGAACCGCGGCCCACTCCATCTCCATCTCCTGGGTAACAGACTGTCGGTGTAGACCGGCGCTGAGAACACGCGAGCAG
>JAUXFI010000094.1 GCA_030620125.1 Anaerolineae bacterium | reverse complement strand
TTGGGAGTTTGCGTGGATGACGTATCGGAGTCCCGAACTTGTTCGGGTTCTTCGCGTGGCGCCCCCAACAAGTTGGGGAGTCCGATACCCTGACCACGCGAAATCCCAAAGAGCCAAAGTTGCCAAAGATGAGGCGGTCTTCCATATTGCCCGCGAGCATCAGCGAGGTGCACGGCACTACGTTGGGGATGCCGTCGCCAGAGCGGGTGGCGAGGAACTTTGGCGTCATCTCGTCGGAGAGAGCCTCCATCAATCCAGGCTGCGTTTCAATGACAGATATAACAGGCACCTCCAAATGTCAAACGTGATGCGTGAAGCGTGAAACGTGATGCGTGTTACGTGTCGCCCCTGACCAGACGGCCACGGGAATCCGCTGAAGAGCGACGGCGTGAAGCGCCTCCATCTCGGCGCGGGTCAGGAGTGGCACGCCCTCCAGAGCGTAGGCCCTGGCCAACCGGTGGTACTTGGGCTGGCCCAGGTTGGTGTAGGCCAGCAGGTCCCAGCGCTCGACGTTGGGCAGTTCGGCGGCAATAAAGTCGGACAGGGCGGCGATGTTAGCCGCGCTCGCGGTGTGGCCAGGGATGACGGGAGTGCGAATCCACATCGGCTCGCCGCCGGAGAGGGTCACGCCGCCGCCGGAGGTCTCGTAGAAGACGGTGTCCTTGTCCACCTCGACGAACAGTTCCTCCGGCGTCCACTTGTTTGGCGTTGGCTCAGGCCCCCTCTTCCCCAGCTCCTCTCCCCTAATCCTGAGGGAAAGGGGAGTAAATGCATCAGAACGCCCACAGCAGGGTCATCACGGCGCAGACGGCGGTGATGACCAGCGAGATCACGAACGTCGTGCGGATCACCTGCGCCTCCTCGCCGATGCGGTCAATGCTGGCCGAGGCGTTCTGCAGCTTGGCCGGCGAGATGACGCTGGCCAGCCCCCCGCCGATCCCGCTGGCGGCCGCGACCACCAGCCCCACCGCGCCGATGCGTTCCGCCGTCGAGAGGTGGAGCGAGGTCAGCATGGCGATGGCGGAGGTTTCGGACCCGCTGATGAACCCGCCCAGCAACCCCAGGAATGGCGCGACGAGGGGATAGAGCCGGCCGAACGCCACGGCGGAAGCATCCGCTATCACCTGTACCATGTTGTGGCTAGGATCGGCCAGTTGCCAGCCGGCCCCTTTGCCCGAATGGTTGATGACGAAGGCAATGGCGAAAAAGATCGCCGCTGCGAACACCGGCCGCGGCGCTCGTTTCAGCCACTTGCGTAGCGAGTCGCCGAGTTGCGCCCGCGTCGGTTTGAGGAAGGGGAGCGCCAGCGCGGTGCTCACCGTGATCCAGAAATACGCCTGCCAGAAGAATCGCAGCTTCTCCGGCGCGCCGGGGATGATCTCTAGCGGCATCGCCAGCCGGTTAAAGGTCAGGTCGAAGAAGGGGAGAAAAGGGGCGTTGATGAGCAGCGAGGCGACGGTCAGGATGATCCAGGGCAAGATGGCTGCCCAGAGCGACAGGTGTTCCTCGGCCGCCAGGTCCTCCCGGCCCAGCCCGCTCCGGTCAATGATCGCGCGCCCGGTGACCTTGAGGTAGACGATCATCGCCAATATCACGCCCAACCCGGCGATGATGCCGGTCGTCGTCACCATGCCCAGCGCGTTCATGCCGATGGCGATGAAGCCAGCCGTCAGCCCGGCGACGAGGATGGGGACCAGCCCCTTCAACACCAGCTTCCACCGCCCGACGATCCACACCATCCCCAGGCCGATGCAGGTGCTGATGACGGGCATGTAGCGGGCAAAGTAGCCTCCCACCTGATCCACCGGCTGGCCGACAAAGTCGGCAAAGACCACCACCGGGATGCCCAGCAGCGCGTAGGTGCAGAGGGCGTCGTAGCCGATGGCGGGCAGGGCGATGGCGGCGAAGGAGGAATAGCCCAGTGCCAGCATGATGGGCGGCAGAATGGAGACCGGTACCGCCCCCAGGGCCGTCAACAGGGTGCCAAAGCCCACGTTGATGAGCATGATCTGGACCACCTGGTCGCCCGGCGCGACCGACTTGATGAGCGCCACCACCCGGGCGATGGCTCCCGTCTCCAGCATGATCGTCACCTGCAGGATCGAGGCAGCCACGACCAGGGAGATGGGGAGCGAGGCCACGACCCCCGCCAGGCTGGCCCGGAGCGCGACGACCAGGTCTGTCTGAAAACAGAGCCAGGCCACAACCAGCGTGACGATCCAGCCGATGAGGCCCGCCACGTCGGCGGCGGTGCGGCGCAGGGTCAGTAGCAAAAAGATAACGATCACCGGCGAAAGGGCCAGCAGCAAGGCCAGCAAGTTCATAGAGATTCCTCCCTAGACTGTAGGCGTTCAGACCACTTTCCCGGAAGGTAACTACCCCAGCCATCCTTGCGAAGGTTGCGAATGGGCTCGTCGCCGGGGCAACTTTCGGTAGGCAAAGGCGCTTTTGGCCCGAAAGCTCTCACAAAACCTTCGCAAGGGTTCTCCCGTCTGTAGTTACCCCGGAAGTTTGAAATCGAGTGCCAGGCGGGTCACTCTGGAGCTTCCGGGAAGGGATCTGCCAACTAGACAGGTGACGAATCGCCGAAACGCTCGATGTACTCTAACGATTGGTGCCGGAAGTATGTGTTATACAGTTCCGCATAATGGCCGCCTTGGGCCATCAGGCTGTCGTGGGTGCCCTCTTCGATGATCCGGCCGTGGTCCATCACGATGGTCCGGTCAGCATGCTTGACAGTGGACAGCCGGTGGGCGATGACGATGGCCGTCCGGTCGCGCATGATCGTGTCCAGCCCCTCCTGGATCTGCGCCTCGGTGAAGGGGTCCACGCTGGCAGTCGCCTCGTCGAGGATAAAGATGGCCGGGTCCTTGAGCAGCACGCGGGCCAGCGCGACCAGTTGCCGCTGTCCCATCGAGAGGTTGGCGCCGCGCTCGCCCACGTCGGTGTCCAGGCCAGCCGGCAGACCGGATAGCCAGTCGCCAGCGCTGATACTCATCGCCGCTTCGCGCACCTCTTCTTCGGTTGCGTCTGGCTGACCGTAGCGGATGTTATCCCTCACCGTGCCGGAAAAGAGAAACGGCTCCTGCGGAACGACGCCAATGTGCCGGCGGTACTGGCCCAGGTCCAGCCGGCGGATGTCGCGGCCGTCAATCAGCAACTCTCCCCCCTGGAATTCGTAGAAACGGGCGATCAATCGGGCCACGCTGCTCTTGCCCGCGCCGGTGTGGCCCACCAGGGCCAGCGTCTCCTTGGGGTGGACTTGTAGCGTAAAGTCGGGCAGCACGACCTCCGCATCCGTGTAGGCAAAGGTCAGGTCGCGGAACGTTATCTGGCCCTCGATCTGCTCCACCGGTTCGGCTGCCTCCTGCACCACCCGTGGCTCGAGGTCAATCAGCGCAAACACCCGTTCCGCGGCCGACAGGCCATCCTGGAACTGGCTCCAGAAAGAGGCGATGTTCATCAGCGGCCACCAGTAGAACCCTACGGCCTGCATGAACAGGTACCAGTTGCCGGGACTCACCGCCCCGCCCCGCGTTGCCAGCCCCCCGGCGTAGATCAGCGTGGCCACCCCAAAGCCGGAAGCGAACCCTATGACCGGGAAGATGGTGTTGAGCGTCAGGCCACGGCGCACTCCCACCTGGTAGGCTTGCTTGTTCGTGGTGTCAAAGTCGTCGTAGATGGCGCGTTCCTGCCGAAAGCTCTTGGCGACCATGATCCCGCTGATCGACTCCTGTATCTGCGCGTTGATCTTGGCCGTCACCCGGCGGGCGCGCTGGGTGACTCTGCGGGCGACGCGCCGAAAGCTGAGCGCAATCGCGACCGCAAGCGGCGTCATGCCCAGCAACAGCAGCGTGAGCCAGACGTTGATGCTGAACAGCCAGGTCGAAAGAATGACGACCAGCA
Source organism: Anaerolineae bacterium (assembly GCA_030620125.1). Next base: position 3,710 of record JAUXFI010000094.1, on the reverse strand, counting down.
ATCCCTGGCTGAGCAGGTTTATCGTCAGGGTGACCACTTCGGCAAAGTCCTGCGTGTCTGACGTGACCCGGCTGACGATCTTGCCAGAGGGGTGCTCGTCGTAGAAGGAAAGGTCGTGTCCGATGGTAGCGTTGAAGACATCTTCCCGTATCTTGAGCACCACGTCTCCCACGATGCGGGCAGAGAACAGTTGGCGGACGTAGTGAAAGGTCCAGGCCGCCACTCCCAGCAGGAGCACGCCGCCCGCCAAAAGCAGCGTAGCCTCGACCGATGGGTTTTGAGCCACCTTGTCTATGCCGTTGGATATGAGGATGGGGCCACCGGTGCCGGCCGCCGAGTTAAGCGCGAGCATGATGGCGACCAGGATCATCTGCCGGCCGTACGGCCGGAAATAGCCGGCGATCCGGCGGATCAGTTCCCTATCGCTGTAAGTGCGGTCGTAAGCCTCGGTGTCGAGGCCGTCCAGGATAAAGCCCATTGTATCTCCGTGAAACGTGAAACGTGAAACGTAAAACGTAAAACGTAAGGTTAGAGAGGGACGTTTTTAAGCAGATTTTCCAGCGATTCTTCTGCTACGTCTAGCACAGTGGCCTGATAAGGAACTTTTCCCTCACGAAGAACACGTCCACGTTGTTGTGGAACCATAGTCAGCAACAAGCGGATGACCTCGGTCAGTAGTTGTAAGCGGTGTTGCATGACATTTTCTCCCAGAATGTGCCGCCCTTTGTAGTACCAATCTCGGCTCTCGCGGGCCGAACCCAGGGAATACTCGTAGAAGCGAGCGCGATCTTTGCCTGTGCCACGTGAATAACCTTCGGCCAGATTCGCACTGATGGATCCGAGGGCGCGATACAACTGATCGGCCAGTGCAATGGTGCGCCGATCTCGCATCAGTTTGGTAACGTCGTGCCAGCCCAAGTCAGTCAAAAACAAAGCCAGCCGGTACGCTTTTACCTTCCAGAGCGAATCTGCCCTAATCGTCTCTGGAACCGATCGTTCCCACTCGCCGTATTGCATCTCACCCCCTCGAGCCTTACGTTTTACGCCTTACGTCTTACGTTTCAATCATACCGTGCAAAGATACGGCGATAATCGGGGCTGCGCTCCAACAACTCCTCGTGCGTCCCCTGGTCCACCAGCTCGCCCCGGCGCAAGACGAGGATGCGGTCTGCCCAGCGGATCTGGCTCAGGCGGTGGGTGATGAGGAACGTCGTTCGCTGGCTGCTGATGCGCTTCATCGCCCGCTGGATCTGGTCTTCCGTGGCGCTGTCTATGGCGCTGGTGCTGTCGTCCAGGATCAGGATGCGCGGGTTGGTGAGGAACGCGCGGGCGATGGCGATGCGCTGTCGTTCCCCACCGGAGAGGGTCACGCCGCGCTCGCCCACCTCGGTCTCGTAGCCGCCGTCAAAGCTGGTGATGAACTCGTGCGCCTGCGCCTCGCGCGCCGCTTGCTCGATCTCTTCCTGGGTAGCGCCGGCGCAGCCAAAGGCGATATTCTCCGCCAGTGTGCGGGAGAAGAGAAACACGTCCTGCTCGATGGTCGAAATCTGCGAGCGCAGCGACTCGAGGCTCCAGTCACGCACGTCCACGCCTTCCACGAGCACCCGCCCGCCAGCGGCATCAAAGATGCGGTTGATCAGCCGTGTGAGCGTGGTCTTGCCGGAGCCGGTTTGCCCCACAATGGCAATTGTCTTCCCTGGTCGGGCGGTGAAGCTGACGTTGCTCAGCACGGGAACGCCGCCGTCGTAGCCAAAGCTGACGTTCTCAAAGATCACTTCGCCCTGGATCGTCTGGGCCACGCCGGCTTCGTTCTCGTCTAGCTCCGTCTCCGTGTTAATCAGCTCCAGAATCCGCCCGGCGCTGGCGATCCCCAACTGCACCAGGTTGAAGGAAAAGATAGAGATGAACGTGGGGAAACGCAGCGCGCCCATCAATCCCATAAAGGTCACGACTTGGCCGAGCGTGATCGTGCCTGCCTGCCAGAGCAAGAGCACGTGCAGGAAACCACCGGCCCAGGCCAGGCTAAAGACCAACATTGGCAAGTAACGGGCCTGGATTTCTCCCTGCTGCACAAAGTAATCGCGGAACAGGCGAGCGTTGTGGGTGAACTTGCTCCACTCGTACCGTTCCATGGCGTTCGCTTTGACGACCTCGATTCCGGCGATGGCCTCCGCAAGCCCGGCGTTCATCTCGCCGAATTGCTCGCGCCGGGCGATGCTGACCGGCGCGAGCCGCCGGTTGTAATCGGCCACTGTGATGATCAGCAGGACGACAAAGATAGTGGGAACGGGCAACAGCCTGGCATTGAGCTGGCCGATGAGGACGATGGGGACGATGACTGACATAACCGAGTCGGTGATCAGCATCAGGCCGGGGCTGAACATGAGGTTGAGCATGTGCACGTCGTTGGTGGCGCGGGCCATGATGTCCCCAATCCGCTGCTGGCCGTGAAACGTCTGGCTCTTGCCCAGCAAGCTGACGTAAAGCTCGTCACGTGCGTCCCGCTCGACCCGTTGGGCCAGGAATTCGGTGCCATAGTTGCGTGCCAGGCCCGTCACTCCTTGACCAACGGCTGACCCCAACGCCAGCGCCGCCAGCCCCAGCAGCGCGGTCGTCTCCCAGCCGGGCGAGGTGATCAGGTCGAAGGCCCGGCCCACGCAGACCTGGATGTAGCTGTAACACACGTTGTTGAGGACTGCCGCCAGGATCGTGATCAGTGGCAGGATCGGGTAGCGCAGCAGGTGGGAGACGACCCAGCGCACCGGGCTAGAGCGGTTGTAGCGATATTCGTCTTTGAGTCTGAATTCTCTCTTGGTCAACGAGTCGCCTTTTTGTGCGGGAGGGATGACCGCGGATGGAAGAAATACACGATAGATCACCCGAGTTCACAGAATCAAGGTGCGCCCAGTATAACCCGGTCGGGGCGTGTGGTCAACTCGCAGCGTTTGTAGTGAAACGCAGGCCTGCCCCGGAGGGGCAGGCCTGGTCGTTGCACAGGATGATAACTCGCCCTGCGTTCCTACTCCGGCTCCCAGCGCAGGATCAACTTTTTGGCCGCCTGTACCTCGTCCAGCCTTCGTACAGGCGCGTTGTGGGGAGCCTGGTGGAGCAGGTCGGGGTCCGTGCGGGCCTCCTCCGCGATAGAGAGCAGCGCCTCGGCGAACCCGTCCAGCGCTTCCTTGCTCTCCGTCTCCGTCGGCTCGATCATCAGCGCCTCGTGGACGATCAAGGGGAAATAGACCGTGGGCGGATGGAAGCCGAAATCCATCAGCCGCTTGGCCACATCCATCGTGTGCACGCCGGCGGCCTGCACGTCCTCGGGCGGACCGGCCAGGACAAACTCGTGCATGCAGATGCGATCGTAGGGCACCCGGTAGGTGTCCTTGACCTGGCTCATCAGATAGTTGGCGTTGAGCACCGCGTGCTCCGCCACCCGCCGCAGGCCGTCGGGGCCGAGCATGCGGATGTAAGTGTAGGCCCGCACCAGCACACCGAAGTGGCCGTAGAAACCCTTCACCCGGCCGATGGACTTGGCTGGGAAGACGAAGGTAAAGAAAGGACCCTCCTCATCTGACCGCTCAGGGTCCACCGCCACGATGGGGCCGGGCAGGAAGTCAGCCAGCGAAGGGGCCGCGCCGACTGGGCCGGAACCGGGGCCGCCACCGCCGTGGGGGGTGCTGAAGGTCTTGTGTAGGTTATAGTGGAGGACA
>JAUXFI010000084.1 GCA_030620125.1 Anaerolineae bacterium | reverse complement strand
CTCCATCCCTGTGGCCTGCACCTATGGGGACTATGTCTTCGGGTGCATAAGCCTGTTCCGCCATCATCTGCTCAAGGAACTGAATATGTGTCTGCCAACTAGCCTTGACAAGGAGAGAGATATCTGGAAATCGTTGAACGATTTTCTCTCCATGGGTGAAGGAGATCCTTTCGGACGATTCGCCTATCCACCGCCTTCTTCCATCTCAGCACAGGTTGCGTCGGACACTGAGACACAATGATGCTCCGCGCATAGCAATTGCTCACGAAGTGCATTCCCGCAGGCAAAACCCGCTGACTGATAAGGGGTGGAGCGAAGGAACTCGCGGATGAGGAGCGAGCATTACCCCTGGCATTAGCCGGTATAGGTACGGGAATGGGCCAATCGGCCGCTTGAATTGGACGAGGAGTTTCATTGTCGAGCGACGTGTGACGTTGCATTACTCACAACAGGGCCGGACACTGTGCCCGGCCCTTTTACTGTCAAGCCCACCTTGCCCGAATCGCCCCCCTGAGTTACAATGTCGGCTCAATGCTTGGAGGAGCAATGAGCAAGCGAGTCATCCGTATCTGGCTGATCACCATCCTGGTGGCCTTCGTCCTGCTCGCCAGCGGTTACGCCTACGTCACGCCGACGCTGGAGGCCCCTGACGAGATCTACCACTACGATTACATCCGTAGCCTGGTGAACACCGGCCGTCCGCCAGTGCTGGTGGAGGGTGGTGGGCGGGGCTTTGGGCATCACGCGCCGCTCTACTACGTCTACGGCGCCCTCGTCAGCTTCTGGGTGGGGGAGAACGACCTGGAGGAATGGCCCGAGCGCAACAACCCCTACTTCGGCTACCGCTTCGGCGACGTGGGCCGGGACAACAAGAATCTCTACCTCCACCCCGACGACGATACCTTTGGCAAAAGTGATACCTGGTTGGGTATCCGTATAGTGCGCTGGGCCTCCGTCATCCTGGGAGCGATCACTGTCTGGGTGGTCTACCGCGTGGGGCGCGAACTCTTCCCCGACCAGCCCGAGATGGCGCTGGGCGCGGCGGGACTGGCGGCCTTCATCCCCGAGTTCCTCTTCATCTCCGGCGCTGTCAACGACGACAACGGGGCCGCCCTCTGGGGTGCGCTGGCGCTGTGGGCCATGATGCGCATCCTGCAAAAGGGACCCACCACACGCCGCTGCGCCGGCCTGGGGCTGGCCTTGGGACTGGGGTGGCTCTCCAAACTCACGGTCGTCTCGCTGGTGCTGACGGCCGGGCTGACGCTGCTCGTGGCCTGCTGGCGCTCCTGGCGCGACCTGCTGCGCTGGGGGCTGATCGTCTTTGGCGTGGCCGCGCTGCTCATCGTCCCCTGGCTGGTGCGCCAGACCGTGTTCTACGGCGACCCCACCGGCACGGCGCGAGAGATGACAGAGTGGGGGCTGCGGGAGCGCCCTGTCACCCTGGCCGACCTGTCGCCTGACCTCTATTGGCTGCGCACTTCCTTCTGGGGCCGCCTGGGCTACAACCAGATCCCCCTCTCCGGCTGGATCTACGACCTGTTGGACATCGTCTCCCTGCTCGCCCTCCTGGGCCTCGCGCGCCTCACCATCCGCCGCTTCCGACCTCTAACCTCCAATCTCCAACCTCCAATCTCCAACCTTCATTCTCCATTCTCCATCCTGACCACCTCGGTCCTTCTCACGCTCGGCCCGATGATCGCGCGGCGCTTCCTACGGCCGATGCCCAACTTTGGGCGTTACCTCTTCCCCGTGCTGCCCGCCATCGCGGTGCTCCTCTTCGCCGGGCTGGCTGCCTGGCTCCCGCGCCGCTACCGTCGCTACCTGGCGCTGGGCGTGACGCTGGCGATGCTGGCGCTAGGGATAGCCGGACTGGTTTTCTTCCTGGCCCCCGCCTACGCCCGCCCTCCCACCTACGACACATCCTCCCCGGAGCCAACCCACTCGCTGGACTGGGTCTACCGGGAGGCCTGTGGTGAGCCAGGTCGAACCGACTGCCGGCCCCTGGTCCGCCTGCGCGGGTACGACCTGGCCCGGAAGACAGTCGAACCGGGCGGAAAGGCGCGGGTCACGCTCTACTGGGAGGTGCTGGAGGAGACCTCGACGGATTACGTCCTTTTTGCGCAACTGTTCGGGCGAGGTGAGGCGAAAGTGGGCCAGCGAGATACCTACACCGGCCTGGGCCATTATCCCACCTCATTCTGGCGCGTGGGCGAGATCATCGCCGACGACGTAGTCATCCCCGTGGCCTCCGACGCCGCCGGCCCCAGCCAGTTGCGGCTGGACGTGGGGCTTTACGAGCGGGAGAGCGGTCAGCGGCTGGCGACAGTGGACGGGGCGGGCTACCCGGTGGGCACGGCGACGGCCGGCTGGCTGAAGCTGACCTCCGCCGAGGAGATACCCCCGCCTCCCGTGTTCACCGACTACCGGCTGGGCGACACCATCGCCCTGATCGGCTACGACCTGGAAGAGGAACTCCCCCCCGCTTTGGGGGGGGAGGGGGGGGTGCACCTGACCCTCCATTGGGTCTGCCTGGCCCCGCTGGAGCGGAACTATACCGTCTTTGTGCACCTCATCGGTCCTGACGGCGCGCTGGCGGTCCAGGCCGATGGCCCTCCCGTAGGCGGCGACTACCCCACCTCTCTCTGGGACCCCGGCGAGGTGATCGCCGACGAGCGGCTCATTCCCACAGAGAGCCTCCCGCCGGGGACCTACGACCTCCGCGTGGGGATGTACCTGCTGCGAACTGGAGAGCGGCTACCGGCCTTCGACGCCCAGGATGCGCGGCTCGCCGCTGACGCCATCCCGCTGACCACGTTGGACATGATGCCATGATCCCAATGCAGCAGCGGCGTAGTCTGACGCTCTGGTCTGTGGTCGGCCTGTTACTCCTGGCCTTTGCACTGCGCGTCTACGCGCTGGGCGTGCGTGAGCTGAATTTCGACGAGGTCGCCAGTGTCTTCATCGCTGCCCGAGGCCCCCTGGGTCTGCTCGACTACCTGCGCGGAGCCATCCGCGAACATCCTCCCTTTTACTACCTGTTGCTCTCCCTGTGGATGCCCCTGGTCGGGCAGAGCGAGTTCGCCGTGCGTTTCCTATCCGTCATCATCGGGATGGTGACGGTGGCGGCGACCTACCTGCTGGTGCAGAGGACAGTCAACCAGCCGGTGGCTCTGCTGACGGCGTTCCTGCTCGCGCTTTCTCCCTTCCACATCCGGGCCTCGCAGGACGCGCGGATGTACGGGCTATTGGCCCTGTGCAGCCTGCTTTCGATCTTTATCTTTATCCGATTGCTCCCCCCATGGGGAGGAAAGAGGGAGGGGCAGACGCGCTGGTGGGGGCTGTTCTGGCTAGCGACCGGTCTGGGGATGTTCACACACTATTACATGGCGTTCGTGCTCCTGGCCGAGGACCTGTTCTTGCTCCTCAACTGGCGGCGCTATCGTCACCTTTGGCCCCGCTGGCTGGCCGCCCACGTGGCCCTGGGCGGGGTCGTGGCCCTCTGGGCGATCCTCTCACCGGGGCTGTGGGCCACGCTGCTCTCCTTCTGGCGCAGGGGCGCCGCCTCGCAGGTACGATGGGAGGGTCTCTCCTGCGCTCTCAACGGGCTCTACCTGGGGGCCACACTCCGTCCCAACTGGTCCCACCTGGGCTTGCCGCTGCTCCTGACGGCGCTCGGTATCGGGCTGGCCCAGTGGCGTAACCTGTGGCTGCCCCAGGATCACCGGCACGGAGGGCTGCTGCTGGGATTGCTGCTAGGTGTGCCGCTGCTCGCCGTCCTGGCCCTGCCCGAGCGCGTCACCGGCCGCTATCTGACAGTGGCGCTGCCCGCCTGTGTCCTGGCGATGGCCTTGGCGATTAGTCAGATAGTCAAGTGGGCAGGTAGTCGGGTGGTCAAATGGCCAATTATTCGTTGTTCATTGTTCATTGTCACTTGTTCATTGTTGATTGGAATTATCTTCGTAGACGTCTCTGCTTATCACCTGATCTACTTCCCGCCGGGCGATAGTCTCCGTGCCCGGCTAGAGTACCTGCAAGCGCGCTCCCACCCCGACGACGGCCTGCTGCTCCACGGCCCCTGGCAAACGTTGTTGCTGACGTACTACGACCCCGGCCCATTGAAACGCTACACCGTCCCCTTGAATAAACTCGAGGTGGACGCTGGCCCGGCCGACGAGGCACTGTCCGGCATTTTCAGTGCTCACGACCGCGTCTGGGTCTCCTACAGTGCCGTCGAGCCGGTAGACCCGGACTGGATCGTCTCTCGCTGGCTGCACGAGCACACCCATCAAGTCTGGTCCGAGGGGGATCTGGTGCTCTACTACGCCGCCCCCGCTCAAGGATTGCCGCCGGAACTGATTGAGGACTCGTCTAAAGGCAACGACCTGCAAACGAGCGTCCCGTCCCTCCAGATATTCCTGCCAGTCGTGATGCGCAACGCGGCGGGCAGGTACGAGCACGCAGAGCGCGTGGGCATCCGCTTTGGAGAGGGGCTACGGCTAGTGGGCGTGGCGCTGGACAACCTGGAACCGGTCAGCGGAGAAGCGATCCTGCTTCTCACCCAATGGCGCACCCTCCAGGACATCCCGCACGGCCTGATCCTGTGGCTGGAATTGGTTGATCTTGCCGGTCACGTGTGGGGAGAGTACCAATTCCATACTGGCCCGGCCCACGTCCCCACCCAAAGCTGGAGCGCCGGAGAGACCTTCGTCGAGCGTCGCGGGCTGGTCGTCCCCATCGGCACGCCCCCCGGCGACTATACTCTCCGCATGCACGTCCTCCTGCCGGAGGGAGGCGAGTGGTCGCCAGAGAGCGAGGGACTGTTTAAAGTTGGACCGGTCCACGTGGATCATTCCGCGCCCACCCGAGCGCTGCAAACTCTGCCCGGACGCGAACTGCGCGCCACCTTCGGCGATGTGCTGGCGCTGGTCGGCTACGAACCCGGGGGGCTGCGCTTCACGCAGGGCAACCCACTCCTGTTCACCCTCTACTGGCAGGCACTCGCCTCCCCGTCGGAGGATTACGAGTTGGGGATCGAGTTGATAGGCGATGACGGAACGGTGACGGTGGAGCAGCGTGTCCAGCCCGTCGCCGATTGGTTCCCCACCGGCCAATGGCAGGCCGGCGACGTGCTGCTGGGCCGCTACGCCGTGCCCTTGCCATTGGATGCACCTCCGGGGCGCTATCAGGTCCGCCTGACCCTCTACACTCCCGACGGATCGGCGCTGCCGGTGGGAGGGACGCGCTCGTACAAGGTCCTGGACTGGTGGCCGCGAGAGGAGACGCTTTCCGGCACGGGCGTTACGCTGTTCGAAGTGGAAATAGAAGCCCGACCACGTCTCTACCACCCTCCGGCGATGGATCACCGCCTGGACGTGGTGCTGGGCGATGACGTGCGGCTGCTGGGGTACGACCTGGCTTCCACATCCGTCAATCCGGGCGGCACTATTGAACTGACGCTCTACTGGCAGGCACTGCAAAAGATCGAGGCCATGTACGCTGTCTTCAACCACATGGTCGGCCCCGATGGGACGACGGTAGCCCAGGCGGACGGTTGGCCGCAGGGAGGCACATATCCCACCATCCAGTGGCTGCCAGGCGAGGTGGTCGAGGATCGTTACACCATCCTGGTGCCGCCTGACACGCCTCCGGGCGAGTACACGCTGCGGGTTGGGATGTACGACGCCGGTACTGACGAGCGGCCCATCACCCTGGTAGACGGCGAGTCGATTCCTGAACGGTACGTCGTATTGACCACCGTTGAAGTCAGTCGCCCATAGCCGTTAATCGGAGGCAGAAATGAGCCTGTTCAACAGCCCAAATCGCCGACTTGTCACTTGCCATTTGCCACTTGTCATTTGCCTGCTGATCTACCTGGTAGTGGCAGTACTCTACGGCATGACCATTCCCATCTTTGAGACCCCCGACGCCAACGGCCATTACGCCTACATCCACGAACTGACCGAGGGGCGCGGCTTGCCGGTGCAGGGCACGCCCTCCGGCGAACGGGTCACCGGCTACGTCGCCAGCCATCCACCGCTCTACTACGTGCTCTGTGCTGCGCTGACCTTCTGGAACGGGGAAGACGTGGACCGCCTGCACTGGGCCTGGCGCAACCCCTACCACGCTATGGGATACCCCGGCTCGGTCGCCAACAAGAACTATCTGGTCCACACCCCGGCCGAGCGATTTCCCTGGCGTGGCACTCCGCTTACCATGCACATCGCCCGCCTGGTCTCGACCGCGCTGGGTGTGCTGGTCGTCGTGGCGGCCTACGGCATCGCGTTGGAGTTATTCCCTGGCCTCCGCTGGCTGGCATGGGGGGCGGCTGCCCTTACCGCCTTCAACCCAATGTTCGTCTTCACCTCCGCGCGGGTGAGCAACGACGCCGCCGTGGCTGCTCTCGGCTCGCTCGTCATCTGGGGCGCGGTGCGCCTGGCGGTGCGGGGTCTCTCCCGGCGGGGGCTGGTGCTTCTGGGCGCAGCCCTGGGCCTGGCGATTCTCTCCAAACTCAGCGGCCTCGTCCTGGCCCCCGCCGTCGCCCTGGCCCTCCTCTTTGACGCAATCAAGTTCGGGAAGCGGAATTTCGTAATGCGGGAATTCGTAGTGGACACCCTTGTCCTCTTTGGTACAGCCGCCTTGATCGGCGGCTGGTGGTTCGGGCGCAACTTGTTCCTCTACGGCGAGGTGATGGGCACCCACGCCTGGTTGAGCCACACTGCCACCGTCCGCCCGGAGCCTATCGGCTTTTTCGAGGTCATCCCCCAGTTGCAGGGCCTGGAGATGTCCTACTGGGCCATGTTCGGCTGGTTCAACGTCCCCGTAGCCCCGTGGATGTACCGCTTCTGGTGGATACTGGTGCGCGCAGGTCTCCTGGGCCTGGCGTTCGTCCTGGTGGATCAGTGGACGGGACGCCGATTCTCACGCCCGGTGCAGGCAGGACTGCTGGTTCTGGCCTGTGCCTTCTTCCTGGTTTTTGGCTCCGTCTGGCGCTTTATCATGATCGTGTTGGGCTCACAGGGGCGCTATCTTGGCCCGGTCGTCGCCGCTATCTCTGTCCTGCTGATGATTGGCCTGCGTCGCCTGCTCCCGCGCCACTGGACGCCAGGGCTGGCGGCGCTGCTGGGCGGGGGCTGGCTGGCACTGACGCTGTTCTCTCTTTTCGCCTTCATCCTGCCAGCCTACGCTATACCAAACGTGGTGCAGGAAAACGAATTGCCAGAGGAAATGATGCGCTTCGACCTGACCTTTGAGGGAACGCCGATCCAGCTCCTGGGCGGCAGCGTCGAAGTAAAAGAAGCACACCCAGGGGAACCGCTGCCAGTCAGCCTGTACTGGCGGGCGCTGGAACCGCCGAGGGAAGACCTGGTTGTCTTCGTTCAGATACTGGGGCGAGACCTGGAGCCTATCGCGGGCGTGGACTGCTACCCGGGCCGGGGCAACTTCCCGCTGACCCTCTGGCAGCCGGGCATCATCTACCGTGACCAGTACGTGCTGCCCCTCGACCCCGACGCCGAGGTTCCGACCGTCGCCGCGCTCCACGCCGGACTCCATCCCCAGGACAACGGCCCGCTGGCCACTACACTCCCCTCCGGCGACCCGGCCCCAGGCCTGGTGCTATTTGACCTCGTGCCCCTTCGCCCAGTGGAACCGCCTTCCGAGGACGTGACCTTCCCCGTGGGAGCACGCCTCGGCGAGGCCATCACGCTAGTGGGGTACGACTTCAGCCCCCACCCTGGCCCTCCCCCACTGGGGGAAGGGACGGGAGAGGGCACATCCCTCCCCGTGGGGGGGACTGAGGGGGGGGCTTCCCCCCCGATCTTGGGGGGGATTGAGGGGGGAGCTTCCCCCCTGGTCTTGGGGGGGATTGGGGGGGGGGGTTCCCCCCCGGACTTGGGGGGGGATGG
>JAUXFI010000029.1 GCA_030620125.1 Anaerolineae bacterium | reverse complement strand
CAACGCGCTCTCGTATTGCTCAGCGGCCTGCTCATCTGCCTGGCTTATGTAGCCGGATTCGGCATCTACGAGTTATGGGACGAATTGGAGCAAATCAATCGCCCAGAGCCGCTGGGCGTATTCTGGGAGGCGTGGGATCGCGTGGAGCAATACTTTTACGGTGAACTCCCCTCGCCGCGCGAGCGCACCTACGGCGCCATCCACGAGACGATAGCACTACTCGACGATCCCTATACCGTCTTTGTCGAGCCTCAGCCCCGCGAGCTGGAACGAGATCGCATGCGCGGCTCCTTTGGCGGCATCGGCGTCACGCTATGGCGCAATGCGGAAGGCCAGATGGCGCTTTCCCCATATTCCGATGCCCCCGCCGAGAGCGCAGGTGTGCGAGAAGGAGACATCCTGCTGGCGGTAAACGCTGAAGCAATCACAGACGAGACCACTGTAGACGACGTGCGCGCTTCATTCCACGGTGAGGTGGATACGTCCGTGACGCTCACCCTGTCCCGTCCCCCCACCCCACCCTTTGATCTTGCCATCACTCGGGATGAGATACAGGTGCCCTCTGTTACGTGGCGTGTGCTCGACCAGTCGCCCGACATCGGCTACATCCGCATTGAGGGCTTCACTGGGAGAACAAGCGACGAAGTCTTGACTGCCCTTCAGGAACTGCAAGAGGCAAAGCCCACTGGCCTGGTCTTGGATCTGCGGGACAATCTGGGTGGGCTGGTTGACCCGGCAGTGGCAACTGCCAGCCAGTTCCTCAACGACGGCGTCGTGTTGTACGAGATGAGTCGCGATTCTGAAGAGCGCGCCTTCCAGGTACAGAGCGGTGGCATTGCTACCGACACTCCCCTGGTCGTGCTGGTCAACGGTGGGACAGCCAGCGCGGCTGAGATCGTCGCCGGAACATTGCAGGACCACGGTCGCGCTCCGTTGATTGGGCAACCCACTTTCGGCAAAGGAGCAGTACAACTGATCTACGATCTCTCGGACGGCTCATCACTGCATGTCACCTCGGCGATCTGGTTAACACCCGATCGGCACCAGATCCAGGGCCAGGGCCTGACACCTGACGTGCGTGTTCTGGATTGTGATGGGCCATGGGATGAACAACTTGAGCGTGCCGTGGCCTACTTGCAGTCCCAGGGTCAGGTCAGCAACAAATAAAAATATGGAGTTGATGAATGAATAGCACTCTGCGAAATGTAATCAAAGTTGTGATCGTAGGCACAATCGTACTGATATTTTCGGCGACAGCGTTCCTCGCGGGTTTCGGCTCAGCCTGCCTGTTGGCCGGGAGAGGCGTGCTGCCGGTATGGTCAGCAGCCGCTCCGACAGCCGTCCCTGCCTCCCCCGATGGTGGGGAAGCGGGGGGAGAGGTTATGCCCACGCCTACACTTGTACCCATCCCCACACCGGCTGGTGAAAACGAAGAAACCTTCCAACTCTTCTGGGAAGTGTGGGATTTGGTGCAGCGCAACTTTTACGGCGAGTTGCCGGATATGCAGCAGGTAACCTACGCTGCCATCCACGGGATGCTGAGCACACTGGAAGATGAGTACACCGCCTTCATCGAGCCCACCGTCGCGGCCATTCTGGACGAGGACGCCACCGGTGAATTTGAAGGCATCGGTGCATTCGTGGATATGGACGAGATGGGCAAACTAGAGATCGTGGATACCTTCGAGGGAGGGCCGGCCGAGGAAGCAGGGTTGCTCGCAGGCGACCATGTACTGGAGGCGGACGGCACTTGTATTGTCGGGATCACGCTCTACGAGGCCATCAGCTTGATTCGCGGCCCGGCCGGCAGCGAAGTAACGCTACTCATCGAGCGCGAGGATGTACCAGAGCCTTTCGAGGTCACCGTCACCCGCGCGCGTCTTGACATACCCATCACCACAGTGGAGATGCGCGATGATGGCATCGGTTACATCAGGCTACACGAGTTCAGCGCCACGGCCAGCGAGCGGCTGCAGGAGGGTCTGGAGGAACTCTTGGCCCAGGAGCCACGAGGCATCATCCTCGACCTGCGCCAGAACCCGGGTGGATGGCTGGAACAGGCGGTACGAGTTGGTGATCTGTTCCTCGACGATGGCGTGATCGCCATTGAGCGCTTTAGCGATGGCAGCGAGGAAGCGTTCGAGGCTCATCCGGGGGATGTGGGAGAAGACATCCCGTTGGTCGTGCTGGTGAATGGGGGTAGTGCCAGTGCGTCGGAGATTGTGGCCGGCGCGTTGCAGGATCAGGAGCGGGCCATACTGATCGGCGAATCCACCTTCGGCAAGGGATCGGTACAGCGCCCAATAACCCTCAGCGACGGCTCAGAGTTGCGCGTCACTATCGCCCTGTGGTTCACCCCCAACGGCCAGGTCATTCACGGGCAGGGACTCTCGCCGGATATTGAGGTTCCATGGCCAGAGGAGGACATAGAGCCGGACGCAGACCCTCAGTTGGAACGAGCAGTCGAGTACTTTCTCACAGGTGAGTGATGCCAGGTATCAAAGTCGTCGCCACCAACCGTAAGGCCCTTCGCGATTTTCACCTCGACGAGCGGCACGAGGCTGGCCTGGTCCTGACAGGAACAGAGATCAAGTCCATCCGCGCTGGCAGGGTAAATCTGAGCGATGGGTATGCCCAACCCCGAGATGGGGAGTTGTGGCTGCTCAACGTGCACATCGCGCCTTACGATCCATCGGGGAGGTATGGCCACGAGCCACGCCGTCCGCGCAAATTGCTGCTCCACCGCCGGGAGATCAACCGTCTCATCTCTCGCGTTCAGGAGCGTGGATACACTATCGTGCCGGTGCGGCTATATCTCAAGGGAGGCCTGGCCAAGGTCGAAATCGCGTTGGCGCGAGGAAAGCGCAAGTACGACAAGCGCCAGGCGATTGCCAAGCGAGATGCCCAGCGACAGATTGACCGCGCATTGAAGGAGCGGGACCGGGGATGAATCAGACGAGGCAACTACCCTCTCTCCTGCTTGATCTGAACCTATTCTCCATCGGCCAGGTTAACCATCTCCCTCGTGAGCAAATGCTGCGAGTGTACCGACACCTGGTACCCTTCGAGGTTCTCCTGCGCTTTGGAATTGATCCTAAGACGTTGACCGACCGCGACGGGCATCCTCTTTATGAGTGCGAGACTGGCATTTCATCCGTGGAACTTTTCCTGCATCACGTCTGGGATGCCAAGGACCCGGTGCTGTACTTGCAGTTGGCCGACACGCCCAACAACCAGATCCAAGTGCTTCTGTTCGTGGTCAACGATCCCTACTCAGAGCGATTCAACGTGGATCGTCTGCCTGATGGCACACCGACCCACTTTGGCACACTGGTGCGGAACGTCGAGGAGGAAGTGAAGGCGATGGAGGCGGGACTTGCCCCAGCGCAAATACATCGGGGCCTGGGTCTGACCCGGCGACTGATGCCAATACTGGAGCAATTCGTGGCGGGTCTTCATCACGACGCTTTCTTTATCCAGCCCCTGGCTTACCACAACGCGATTTTCTTCGAGCGGCTGGGCTTTGCTTACGTGATGGGGTTGGGCCGGATGGAGTGGATACAAAAGGGGTTTGCCCCCAAAGGTCCCCTGTTCCGGCGGCTTGACGGATCCACGCCCTTTCGCTGTCCCGGAGCGGAGAAGAGCGTCCGTGGCCGCAGTTGGGCCATTCACGATGGCATCATGGGCGAGCCGTACAGCGCCGTGAAGATGTACAAACGTGTGGGTATTCACGCTGGCGTCGTCACCTTCCCTGGCGCGGCGTGGTGAGATCCCTACAATATACACTGTGGTCTCGTTGAGTTTTATTTCTCTTGCCATTCGCGTAGCCAGTTTCCACTCCTGGAAAACGGCAGCGAGGGAAACGAGTGTGAATTTAATCCATAATGACTACGCGAAGAACAACAACTTGACACTTTAGGAACCTGGAGTATAATGCCGCCAGGAATTGAAACCCATATCAGAGAGGAGCAAGCGTGACAGAAGAAGCGATACGAAATTCAGCACCCCACTCCATCAACGACCTGCAGCCCAAGATGCGGCTGGAGGGAACAATCAAAGAGACGCAGTTATACGGAGCGGTGGTAGACATCGGCCTCAAGTACAACGGAGTAATACACATCTCCCAACTCTCCCCCGAGCGCATCAATCGCGTGACCGACGTAGTGCAACCAGGAAACAATGTAACCGTGTGGGTCACCAAAGTGAACCCGGCAGAGGGCCGCATCGCACTAACGATGGTCGAGCCGCCTCGGGTGGGTTGGCCCGAGTTGGCAGAGGGGCAAACCCACACCGGCGTCGTGACGCGGCTCGAATCCTACGGCGTTTTCGTGGACATCGGCGCCGAGCGTCCGGGGCTGCTGCACGTCCGGGAGATGTCCTCTGGCTATGTGCGCCATCCATCCGAACTGGTCAAAATCGGGGAAGAGGTCGAGGTGCGCATCCTCAAGCTCGACCGCCGGAAACGGCGTGTTGACCTGACGATGATGGGCATCAAAGTGGAAGTGGAAGACGAACCGGAAGGGGAGCCTGCCAAAACAGCGATGGAACTCGCGCTCGAACGCGCCCAAGTTCAACAGCAAAAGACTGAGCGTCGCTACGAAAAGCACCAGCCGCCCGACCTCTCCGAACGGGAAGACATCCTGGCACGCACTCTCGAACAACACTCAAAGCGCTAGATCCCCAGGGATCCTCCCACTATTGCCCAGCCACGGCCAGTTCGTCCTCAATAATTTGACGGATGATGTGCGGCATGTTACCGACCACCAATTGGTCATTGATCTTGAAACTCGGCGTTGCAGAGACACCCATTTCCCTCGCCGCCTGGATGTGCCCCATCAGCGCATTGCGGTAACGCCCCGCGTCCCAACAAGCCGCGAATTTGTCCGCGTCTAGGCCAACCTCACGGGCTCGGGCAATGAAATCCTCCCGCAACAATTCCGCCGATCACAAGCCCGCGCCTGCGGGCAGTTGGCGCTACTTTTTTCTTTGCCATGTTATCACTTCTCCGCCAGCAATTCCACAGTCCCCAGGGGCACGAAAGGCTCGCTTGTCCCTTCCGGTGTCAATAGCTCGTCCGCGCTGACCATCACGCCAAAGCGGTACACGCCAGCTTGCAGATCCACCGGTCGCTCCGCCAAGACAAACAAAAGCTGATCACGCACGATCTCTCCAGACTGCCACTCCTCAAAGGGATAAAAGTCATCCACTGGAGCTCCTGATAGTCTCCACACCTCGTGCCCATCGGTGTCCAGCAGCACCAGGTCGCGGGTGCGCGCAACAGGGCGGTCACGGTCAGCACACCAGAAAAGCGTGATGGGCCACGCACCTGACAGCGCCGTCTGACCGTGAGGCTGGGCATATCCCAAGAGTGTGACGCCACCCTCCGGGAATTTCGCCATCACCTCGCGTGTCATGCCCAGGTCTGCCACCTGGGGCTGGCGGCGCGGACGCTCCACCTCAACGGAGGCAATCACAGCACCATCGCCGACGATCTGCCCGCTCTCGTCGTAGCGCTGCAATCGGTACCCTCCAGCCTCCGAATAGAGCCCCACATTGAGCACGTATTCCCCCGGCGGCGTCCCCGGCAACACGCGAATTTCGTACTCGTCCCACACGTATTTGTCAAGCGGCCAGCGCGTCGTTGGTAGGCCACCTGGGTTAAGCTGATCCTCCTGACCCCACAGAATGTCCAGCGGGCGAGCCAGGTGCACGAAAGACTGGTAATTCACGTCCAGAGACGTCAGGGCGTGCCAGTAGAGCACAACTGGGAACGTCTCGCCGGAACGGACGCGCGGCTGGGGCAAGTCGTAGCCCAAAAGCTCGACCTGGCCCCCAAAGTTGGCCCATAGCTCGTGCTGGGCGGCCCACGCCTGGCCTGGCGGTGAGGTGTAGCGCTGCCAGTCGTCGCGTGGGTCTATCACCACAACCTTGAATATCACGAATAACAAAAGCGCTCCGCCTAGCCAGCGCAGAGAGTGGGGAGTGGAAAGTGCGAGGGTGTGGGAGTATGGGGGTGTGGGAGCGGGCATCAGCACCAAGGCAACGATTAGCATCACCAGGCCAACTAGCGAGATGATCCAGCCCGCCGTACGGGGCGGCGTGTCTTCCAAGCGTACCAACACCTCGTGTTCGCCTTCCTGCACCCACAGTGTGATAAAGCCCTCGGGGCCAGCCACCTCAATCTCGACTTCCTCACCGTCCACGTAGGCCCGCCAGCCTGGGAAGTAGAAAGTGTACAAGCGCAACTTGAATTTCTTGGGCGTAGAGACGGCAAAGCGGTCGTGAAGCGGCCCGTGCCCGACGATTTCAACGTTAACACCATCGGGTAGAGTGGCACGATTGACCTTGTCCACCGGGCCGGCCCGCGCATAAGACTCGATCAGCGTTGACTCAGGGTGCATCGGCACCAGTGCCGCTCCCACCGGCACAAAGTCGCCGGTCGAGGTCGTGCCGAGCGCCAGGCTATGCTGCTCCCACTCGATGATATCCAGGGGCGCTGTAGGCCCAAAATCAGGAGGCCACATCGGCGGATAGAGTGTCGGCAGCGCCAGCAGCAAGATCACGGCCAAGCAAGCCGCCAGCACCGGATTGCGCCAGCGCCGGTCAGGCAGCAGGGTGGTACCGCCCGCAAAACACACGGCCAGCATCAAGTTAGCCGGCCCCAGCAACCGCCACGGGAATTGGAGGTAGGACATACCAGGGACGTATTCCCAAATCTCAACAGAAGCAGGCAGCATCAAAAAGATCAGGCCGAGACTGGCGAAGACAAAGTAGAGCAAAGGGGTGTGGGAGTGTGGGAGTGTGGGAGTAGTTTGACCGAAAGTGCTTTGATCTCTCAGACGCAGAAGGGCAACCAACGCCGGGAGGGCCAGCAGCCACTGCGCCAGGCCCAGGTTGTACCGGTAGTGAGGGGCCGTTGCGCCCATATCGTGCACACGTGAAGGGGCAAGTAGTTCACCCAGCGAAAGGAAATGCTCGTGAAAGTCAAAGTGGCCTGGACCAACAACGTCGAGCTTGATAGCCCCGCGCTCCAACAACGCCGGAAGCCAGAAGAAGGCAATGATGGCCGCAGCCAGGGCAAAGACCAGCCCCCCCCACCCCGCCCGGCTGCGCCCTGTGCCGAACACGATCTCCCAGACATAGTAGGTCAGCAACAGACCGGCGGCTACCAGGCCGAGCAGGTTGTGGCTGAACACGATTGCTGCCAATGCCAGCACACTCCCCAACAGCGCCCCCCTCCCCCCCTCCCCGCCCTTCGAACCGCTCATCAGGCGACGGAAGGTGTAGAAGGCCAGCGGCAGCAGGCAGACCGCAAAGTGTTCCGCCAGGTCGCCACGGGCGTGCGGGTCAATGAAAACGACGTAAGGGGCAAAGATGAAAGACGCGGCAGCCAGCACCCCGGCCACCGGACCGAAGAGCTCGCGCCCCAGGAGATAGGCCCCCAGCGAGGCGACGAGGAAGCCCAGGACGAACACCGCCTTGACCCCGCCCACGATGTCCACACCCGGCAGCAGGTCGAACAGATTGGCCAGGTAGTAGGTCAGCGGGGCGTAGTAATTAAAGATGGGGTAGCCGTAACCGAAGTAAAAGTCGGGGGCCCAACGTGGATAGAGGACACCGGCACGGAGTGCGTGACCCAACTCAGCGGCGCGGTAGACGTGGAGTTCGGCGTCTGTCTCACGCGGAAGGCCGGGCCGGGTGAGAAAAGGGGCAGCCGCGACGAGAGCCAGCGCCAGAACCAAGATGATCAACGACCAACGACCAAAAACCAACCGGTTCCAGAAAGGCTGACCTCGCCGCATCCGCCCCCACCAATGAGCGCTAACTGTTACCTGCCAACCATCTCAGGGATCTGCTCTGGATGCTCAGCCACCCGCACCCCAACGGCCTCAAACGCAGCGATCTTTTCCGCAGCGGTGCCGGTGCCGCCCTGGATGATGGCCCCAGCGTGGCCCATGCGCTTTCCTGGCGGCGCGGTCCGCCCCGCAATGAAAGCGGTAACCGGCTTGGTCATCCGTTCAGCGATGAACTGCGCGGCCCGCTCCTCGTCACTGCCACCGATTTCGCCGATGAGAACTACCTGCTCGGTCAGTGGATCGCCCTCAAACAACTCTAGCACGTCAACAAAAGTTGTGCCGATGATGGGATCGCCGCCGATGCCGACGCAGGTAGTCTGACCGATGCCCCGCATAGTAAGCGCGTAGACGACCTCGTAGGTCAGCGTGCCGGAGCGCGAAACGACGCCCATAGGACCAGGGATCGCAATGTGGCCAGGCATAATGCCGACCTTTGCCTCGCCGGGAGAGAGAAGTCCAGGGCAATTGGGCCCCACCAGCCGCGCACCCTTCTGATCGAGATAGGCGCGGATGCGGATCATGTCCAGCGTGGGGACACCTTCGGTGATGCAGACGACGAGCGGGATGCCAGCGTCAGCCGCCTCCAGGATCGCGTCAGCGGCGAAGCGGGCCGGGACGTAGACGACGGATACATTCGCCTCGGTCGCCGCCACCGCCTCGACGACGGTGTCAAAGACCGGCACCTTGCCGTCGCAGGCCCACTGCCCGCCTTTGCCTGGAGTGACGCCCGCCACGATCTGCGTCCCATATTCGATCATCTGTAAGCTGTGGAACTCGCCCTCGCGCCCAGTGATGCCCTGCACGAGCAGCCGGGTGTTCTTGTCAACCAGAATCGCCATTGTCGTCCCCCTATGCTCCTAACTCGCCGCTGGCAGCGGCGACTGCTTTTTGCGCCGCCCCGGCCAGTGTCGCCGCCGTGATCAACTGATAGCCCGAAGCCTCCAGGATCGCGCGCCCCTCTTCCTCGTTCGTCCCCACCAGCCGGGCGACCAACGGGACGGAAGGCTTGACCTCCTCAAAAGCCGTGACGATGCCCTTGGCTACCTCGTCGCAGCGGGTGATGCCGCCGAAAATATTGAACAGCACTGCCTTGACGTTCGGATCGGCCAGGATGAGACGCAACGCCGTCGTCACTCGCTCGGCCTTGGCCCCGCCGCCGATGTCGAGAAAGTTAGCCGGAGCGCCGCCAAAGTGTTTGATGATGTCCATCGTCGCCATCGCCAGCCCCGCCCCGTTGACCATGCAGCCAATCTCGCCGTCCAGTTGGACGTAGCTCAGGCCAGCCTCGCGCGCCTCCCGCTCGGACGGGGTCTCCTCGTCCACATCCCGCATCTCTGCCAGGTCGGGGTGGCGGAAGAGGCCATTGTCGTCGAGCACCATCTTGCCGTCCACCGCCAACAGGCTGCCTTCGCCAGTGACGACGAGCGGGTTGATCTCTGCCAGAGAAGCGTCGTAGGCCAGGAAAGCCTCGTACAGGCCGCGGGCGATGCGGCCGAACCCACGAAAGTGCTCGCCCGCCAGCCCGATGCCCTTGGCCAGCGCCAGCGTCTGGTAGCCGCGCAGGCCCAGGAAGGGGTCAATGGTCACCTTCTTGATCGCATCAGGGTTGGTGCGGGCGACCTCCTCGATCTCCACGCCGCCCTCGGAAGAGGCCATCATCACAGCCCGACGATTGTTGCGGTCCACGACGATGCCCAGGTAGATCTCCTGCCGGATGTCGGCGGCCTCGTCCAGCAGGACCTTGCGCACGGGCAACCCTTTGATCTCCAGACTCAGAATCTCCCCGGCTACCCTTTCAGCCTCGTCTGGGGTCTGGGCCAGCCGGATACCGCCGGCCTTGCCACGCCCCCCGACGAGCACCTGAGACTTGACGACGACAGGCGTACCCAATTCCTCAGCGATGCGACGCGCCTCCTCAGACGTAGTGGCGACGTCCCCACTCGGAATCGGCACGCTGTGTGCGGCGAACAGCCGCTTAGACTGGTACTCGTGTAGTTTCACGCGCTTGCCTCCCGGTTGAAATAATGGTTTTGCAGCGACGGCGAGGATTATACCACAGCGTGGACAGAAGCCAAGTGTTGACTTCCCCACAGAATTGCACTATACTCATAATGTATCCTGGAATATGAGCGAGCTATGAAGATTAACCCAAAGCGCAAACGGGCGCCAAGATCGGTTACGGGCAGAAGAACGTGGCTGAACATAGCCCAGATGTTCATTCTGCTCTGCATTCTGGTGTGGCTGGATGAAATCCTGGACCTCCCTCACCTTCTGCTAGGAGCGCCACGCACTCCCCTGAACTGGCGTGAGGCGGCCAGTGAAATGATACTGATCGCTATCGTCGGTTTCTTTGCAGTGTCAAGGCTCATCCACGACACCACCGAGCGTGAGCGGGCGAAGGATTTGAACCGCATCCAACACGCCCTCGCTTTGGCGCTGAACGCTGTCACCGATTTAGATGAGGCACTCTGTCTATGCGTTGACGCTGCCATGCGCATCTCGGGGTTGGATTGCGGCGGGGTCTACCTGGTAGACGAGGCTTCTGGAAGCATAGACCTCGCCTCTCACCAGGGGCTGCCGGCTGATTTTGTCAACAGCGCATCACACTATGAGGCAAATTCGGATAACGCGCGCCTGATCATGGCCGGCGAACCAGTCTACAGCCAATATCGAGAGTTGGACACGCGTATAGATGAAGCCTGCTATCATGAGGGCCTGCACGCCATTGCCGTCATTCCAATCCATCACGAAGGCCGCGTCATTGCTTGTCTCAACATCGCCTCCTATACTCTGGACGAGGTGCCCGTTTTCGCTCGCGACGCGCTCGAAACAACAGCCGCCCAAGTAGGAAGCGCCATTGCCCGCGTGAAAGCGGAGGAAGCGTTGGAACAACACCTCCGCGAACTGACACTGCTCAATCAGGCGAGCCAGGCACTCGTCTCCACCCTCGACCTGGATCGGGTGATCGTCACCATCCTGGAAGAGGCGCGCCGCCTGCTGGACGTGACCGCCTGCTCGGTCTGGCTGATTGACCGGCAGACAGACGAACTGGTCTGCCGACAGGCCACTGGCCCCCAGAAGGAGATCGTGAGCGGCTGGCGATTGTCGGCGGGGCAGGGAATTGCTGGCTGGGTCGTTCGCGCTGGCGAGAGCCTGATCGTGCCAGATGCATGTGCCGACGAACGTTACTTCAAAGGCGTAGACGAGCAGACAGGACTATCACTGCGCTCCATCCTCACCGTCCCGCTGCGGGTGGTGCAGTCAGAGATCGACCACAGCGGCGTGATCGGCGCGCTCCAGGTAGTGGACACAAAAGTAGCTCGCTTCCAGCCAACAGACATGAGGCTGGTGGAGTCGCTAGCCACGACCGCAGCTATCGCTATTGAGAACGCGCAGTTGTACCAACAGGCACGCCAGGACGCTAAAACCAGGTCGGTGCTGATCGACGAGATCAACCACCGGGTCAAGAACAACCTCTCCGCCATCATCGGCCTGCACTACACCGAACGACGGTACGCTGGTACAAAAGATCAGGCTGCTTACCAATCCATCGTACAGGACCTGGTCAACCGGGTGCAGGGCATGGCCACGGTGCACAGTCTGCTCTCCGCCTCCGAGTGGGCGCCCTTGCAACTCAGCGAGCTGGTAAGCCAGATCGTCCGCTCCTCCCTGCAGACGCTCCCGCGCGGCAAGCGCGTGTCTGTGGACATGACCCCATCCCCGGTGCGCGTGACGCCCAACCAGGCACACGACCTGGCGCTGGTGATCAACGAACTGGCCACCAACACCGTCAAACACGCTTTGCAGGAGCGCGATACTGCGCACATCAGCGCCCACATCACTCTCGAAGACGACAGAGTGCTATTCGAGTTCCGAGACGACGGACCGGGCTATCCAGAAGACGTATTGCGGCTAGAGCGACGCAGCGTGGGATTTGATGTGATACAGAACATTGTGCACAAAAACCTGCGCGGAGAACTGTCACTGCGCAACGATGGCGGCGCGGTGGCGATAGTCCACTTCCAGGCCGAGGCGGGGTTAGTCAGGGAGAACAGCGAATGAGCGACCAAAGGAACATTCGGGTACTGATCGCCGAGGACGACTACATGGTCGGCGAGATGATCAAGGGGCTATTGGAAGAAGCAGGGTACACCCTTGCTGGTCATGCAGCGAGTGGGCTTGCGGCTGTCGAGATGGCGCAGTCCTTACAGCCAGACGTCATCCTGATGGACATCAAAATGCCTGACCTGAGCGGCGTCGAGGCCACTCAATGCATCCACGAAAGTTGCCCCACGCCCGTGGTGATGCTGACCGCCTACGAAACGCCAGAACTGGTCGAACAGGCCAGCACTGCCGGTGCGGGGGCCTACCTGGTCAAGCCTTCCAACGCGCGAGAGGTGGAGCGGGCCATTACCATCGCCATGGCCCGCTTTCGCGACATGATGGAACTGCACCAACTGAACGCCGAACTGCAAGCGCGCAACGAGGAACTAGGCGCCTTTGCCCACACCGTGGCCCACGACATCAAAAACCCACTGGCCCTCATCATGGGCTTTGCCGAGACACTGAAAGAGAACTGCACGACAATGCCGGAAGAGGAACTGCAAAACTACCTGCAGATAATTGCGCGAAGCGCGCACAAGGTGAGCGATATTACTGACGCGCTGCTCCTGCTGGCAGAAGCGCGTATGACGGACGTCTTGACAGAGCCCCTGGACATGACGCGCATCGTGGCCGAAGCGCAGCAGCGCCTGGCCTACGAGATCGAGAAACACCAGGCCGAGGTCATCTTGCCCGAGACATGGCCGCTGGCGCTGGGCTACGCGCCGTGGGTCGAAGGAGTGTGGGTCAACTACATCAGCAACGGCATCAAATACGGCGGTCAACCACCCCGGGTGGAACTGGGCGCGACAGTGCAAGCGGACGGTAACGTACGCTTCTGGGTACGCGATAATGGCGCTGGCATCCCGCCGGAGAAGCAAACCCGCTTGTTCACCCCATTCACGCAACTCGACGAGTCTCGCGCCGAGGGACAGGGACTTGGCCTGTCTATTGCACGGCGCATCGTCGAGAAACTCGGCGGGCAGGTGGGAGTGGAAAGTAAAGTAGGCCAGGGGAGCACCTTTTCCTTCACCCTACCCGCGAAGCAACGCCCACAATGACCCCTGTGCAACCCCAGCGTATTGAGGTCATTGACGTCCTCCGTGGCTTTTCCATTCTCGGCATCCTTCTCGTGAACGTGTCGAGTTTCGCCGGCCATCACGCATCATTGCACGAGCTAGAGCCAATAAACCGCGTCTACGAGCGAGCGGATGAGACCCTTGCAAAGGTTACGAACAGACCCGGCAACGGGACGATCACTGGACGGCGAAGGTCCTCTTGACCT
>JAUXFI010000051.1 GCA_030620125.1 Anaerolineae bacterium | reverse complement strand
GGACCGAGCCCTCCATCATGCCAGTGGAGGAGGAGGCGTAGAGATAGACCCGCTGCTGGGTGTAGAGGAGTTGCTGGAGTTTAAGGGTTACCTCCGCCTGCAAGTCGGCGTACTCCTTGGCGCGGTGGCCGATCATCGGCGCGGTCTGGGCCTGCAGGATTTTCTCCCGCACGTGGGTAGGCCCTGGAATGAAGAGTTTCTTGTACATGCTCAACCTCCTGCTAGTAGTGATAGGCCAAACAAAAAAGGGACACACAAACACAACTGGCTGTGTGTCCCCTGTCTACCAACCTGAGAGATTCCTCCCGATCAGCTACCGGGCCTTGCCCCTTCGGTGCCCGAAGGACTTTCCAGGGGTGCCGAGATACGGGGTCCTGTGACCTGAGAGTTTCACCACCGCGATCAGCCTTCGCGCCAGCTTGCCCCTTCGGTGCCCACTCACAAGCGTTCTCTCCCCCGCACCCCATGGCAGAGTGATGTAACTTATTTTCATTCTACACCACGCAACGGCAAATGTCAACACCTTGACACGGGAGCGCAGGCGGATACAATGCAGTTAGTGACTGTAGGCTCGTAGATTCAGGATTCGGTTGCCGAGTCCACGAATTTACGAATAACATCTTGGAGGCGAAATGACTTTACAAGGCGACTTTCTCTTTCGCGGCGACCTGTCCGCCCTCGACCCAGCAGTGGCCCAACTGATTGACCTGGAGAGAGAGCGCCAGGCCCGCAAGTTGATCATGATTCCCTCGGAGAGCAGCTCGCCGTGGGCGGTGCGGGAGGCGCTCGGCTCGGCGCTGATGAACATCTACGCCGAGGGCTACCCCGACCCAGAGACCCGCTGGCTGAACGAGGACGAGATCCTGGACTATGAGCACCACCTGGCCCACTACCGCCGCTACGGCGACCTGCGCTATTACCGGGGCGTGGAGTACGCCGACGTCATCGAATCCCTGGCCCGTCGCCGTTGCGCTGAAGCTTTCGCTACCGATGACATCTCCGCCGACCAGATATACGTCAACGTCCAGCCCCTCTCCGGCGCGCCGGCCAACGTCGCCGTCCAGCAGGCGCTGCTAAAGCCGGGCGACACCATCATGGGGCTGGCGCTACCTCACGGCGGCCATCTGACCCACGGCAGCCCGGTCAACCTGTCGGGCAGACTCTACAACGTCGTCTCATACCACGTCAACGAGCAGACGGAATTGCTGGACTATGACGAAATTGAGGAACTGGCGCTGGAGCACCGGCCCAAGCTGATCATTGCTGGCTACACCTCCTACCCGCGCCTTCCCAACTGGGCCAAGTTCCGCCAGATCGCCGACCGGGTAGGGGCTTGCCTCCTGGCCGACATTGCCCACGTGGCGGGTATGGTCATCGCCGGAGCTTTTCCCACTCCGCTGGGGCACGCCGACATTGTCACCTTTACCACCCACAAGACGCTTTGCGGCCCGCGCGGGGCCTGCATCCTCACCACCAGCCCCGGCCTGGCGCACAAGATTGACCGCGCCGTCTTCCCCGGTCTCCAGGGCGGCCCCCACGTCAACAAGTTCGCAGCCATAGCCGTCGCCTTTCGCCTGGCACAGACAGAACAGTTCCATCGTCTCCAGCACCAGACTGTGGCCAATGCCTCGGCCCTCGCCCGCGCACTCACCGCCCACGGCCTGCGCGTTCCCTGCGGCGGCACCGAGACGCACCTGCTGCTCCTCGACTGCAAGACGATCCAGGGACGTGACACCACCCCGCTGATGGGCGGTGTCACGGCGACTATCCTCGACTTGGTGGGCATCGTCGTCAACAAGAACACCATCCCCGGCGACAAGACCGCCGCCTACCCCAGCGGCATCCGCTTGGGCACTCCCTGGGTCACACAGCGCGGCCTGCGGGAGCCGGAGATGGAGCAGATCGCCAGCATCATCGCTCGCGCGATGGAGGCCACCGAGCCGTTCACCTACACCGGCGTGCGCGGGCCAGTCTACCGGGGCAAGATAAAGTTCGACGTGCTGGAGGAATTGCGTATCAAAGTGGCTGAACTGGCCGGACAGGCCGGGATTGACTTTGAACTCCCGTGCAGCGGCTATCCCCACTACTGCCTGCTGCCGGAACTGCGCCAGCGGGAGGAGCGGTACGGGCTGATCGAGGTCGAAGGGAACACGGCCGCCGCCTTCGTCGAGCAGATCACGCCGGTGGACATCGCCGACCTCGGACAGGGAGAGTGGCGGCCAGTGACGCTCCTGGAGCGGGGCGGGCGGATGATGAGCCCTGGCTTGGTCCAGCGGCCCGGCTTTGGCCACAACCGCTACCGGCTGATCGTGCCAGCCGACCGGACCCAGAGGGTCACCACCTGGCTGCGCGATCTCTCCGACGGCTTTGTGCGTTTCGACGAGACCGACCTGTGGGCCAAACTGCCGGGGCCGGTCGTCGTGCGCGATCTGGGGACCCAGACTTTGGAAGTCTCGGAAGATTTCCAAAGTCTCGAACAGGTTGACTTTGTGCCGCCTGTTTCACACAAACCCTACTTTATCGGTCTCTCTGTCCCCGACTACGCCGACCCCGCCGGGGAACCGCTCCCGCCCTTCGCTCCCCTCCCTGTTTCGGGGAGGGGTGGGGGGAGGGGTCAGGAGAAGGGTCAGCGCCGCACCCCTCTCTTTGACTGGCACGTGCGGCACGGAGCGAAGATGGCTCCCTTCGCCGGGTGGGAGATGCCGCTGTGGTACACCTCCATCAGCGACGAGCACCGGGCGGTGCGCGGCGCGGCCGGCCTCTTTGACGTCTCCCACATGGGCGTTTTTGAAGCCAGCGGCCCCCACGCTGCCTACTTTCTCAATCTGGTGACCACCAACGACGTGAACAGCCTCCGGCCCGGCGAGTCGTTGTACTCGTACCTCCTGTCCCCCGATGGCCGGGTCGTAGATGACCTGATGGTCTACATGCTCAGCCCCTCCCGCTACCTGCTGGTCGTCAACGCCGCCAACACGAAGAAGGATTGGGCCTGGATCCAGGCTGTCAACGAGCGAACAGTGCGGATAGATGACCTGCGGCCCTGGGTGCGGACCAGTTTCCAGGCCGAATTGCGGGACCTGCACGACCCCAACGAGAGCTATGCCTGGCTGGCCGACCTGGCCCTCCAGGGACCTCGTTCCCGTGATATCCTTCTGGCTCTCCTCGACGCCGCTTCCCCCTCCGGCGCTGTCGCCGAGATACGGGGGCGGCTGTTGGCGTTGAAGCGCACCGAGGTGATGGAGGCCGGCTTCCCGTCCAACCGGGCCCCCGGCGGCGTCTTTGACCTGATCATCGCCCGCACCGGCTACACCGGCGAGCCGATGAGTTTCGAGATCCTTGTCCACCCCGACGTGGTGGGCGCGCTGTGGGAGCGATTGATGGAAGTGGGCGCTCCCTTCGGGCTGCGGCCCATCGGCCTGGGAGCCCGTGATAGCCTGCGCATCGAGGCCGGGCTACCCCTCTACGGCCACGAACTGGCCGGCCCGCTCGACCTGCGCCCCGACGACGCGGGCTTTGCCGGCTACGTCAAATTGCACAAACCCTTCTTCGTCGGGCGGCGGGCTTACATCGAGCACGCCCGGCAGCGCAAGATGATCGTGGCTCGCTTTCGCATTGAGGAGAAGGGTGTGCGTGTTCCCAAACAGGAGGACGTGATCACTGAAAGCCACGGGCGCATCATCGGTCAGGTGACCTCGTGCGCGATGGACACGGAGGGCTACCTGGTGGGCCAGGCCTACATTGACCAGCGCCATGCCAAAAAGGGGACAGAGATCAACATCTTCCCGCGCCCCACCCGCGAAGGCTGGGAGAAGCCTTACGAGGAGCTGGATGTGGGCGACCGGTTGGTAGTGAGCAACGAGGCGACGGTGACGAGCCGGTTCATGAGGCGCAGGCGTTAGTCGCGCTTGTTCCCAAACTCATTCACGATCTCTTGATGGGCGGTCACGTTTTCCAGGAACGAACGCTGCATTTCCTGGTCGCTGATCTGGGCGGCCTGTTCTTGCAGCGAGTGGTGGGCGGTGTTCAGGATGTCCTGGGCGCGGGGGTCCTGGCTGGCCCGCAGGACGCGGTAGCAGGTCAGATATACCCGGAAAGGCTCTTCCGTGCCGTCGAGGTTGTTTGTTTCCAGGTAGCCCAAGATCTCGTCTACGTGGGCCTGGGCCTGGATCAGATCGCCCTGGGCCAGGGCGACGCGGGCCAGGCCTGCCAGGGGCTCCATAGTCAAATAAAGCTCGCCCAACTCACGCCGCAGGGTCAGTGCTTGCCGGTAGGCATCGGCGGCCTCCGCCACGAGACCCAGACCCGCCAGGGCGTGGCTCAGGTATGTCAGGACATATCCCTGGTTGGGCTGGTTGCCGATCTCTTGCAGGATGAGCAATGCCTGCTGACAGTATTCACGGGCGGCTTCATCGTCGCCCAGGTGATGGGAGAGTAGGCCAAGATTACCTAACGCCAGACCCTCGCCCCGCCGGTCGCCGATCTCGCGGCAGATGAGCAAGGGCTGCTCAAAGTAAGCTCTGGCTTTGGCATAGTCACCGTGACGCTGGAAGATATCACCGAGGTTGTTGAGTGCCCTGCCCTCGCCCTGCCGGTCGCCGATCTCGCGGCAGATGAGCAGGGCCTGCTCAAAATAGGCGCTGGCTTCAGCATAGTCGCCACGGTCACCGGAGGCAACGCCAAGGTTGTTTAGCATCACGCTCTCGCCCCGCCGGTCGCCAAGCTCGCGATAGATGAGCAAGGATTGCTCAAAGTTATGTTTGGTCCCAGCGTAATCGCCCAAGTACCAGCAGACAACGCCCAGGGAGCGCAGGCTTTCCGCTTCCACCTTGCGCAAATGTGCTGTCTGAGCTAAACCCAGAGCTCGCTCGAGTAGGGTCTGAGCTGCCTCGTATTCCCCCTGGTGCGTGTGAACCCAACTGGATAAATTGTAGATACGCACTATCTCAACGCTCGGTTCGTTCTCGTCGAGATAGCTCAATCCCTTTTCCAGCCATTCGAGGGCCCGGTCATACTCGCCACGTCTTTCGCATACTCTGGCCGTTTGGCGACACAAGTCGGCCAGGCTTCGGCGTGAGCGCTCAACCGAACGTTGGCGGGAGGGGGCGGTCTCCAGCGTCTTGGCCTCCAATATCGCCCGCGCCGAGGCGTAATGCTCCAATGCCTCGTCGTACCGGCTCACCAGATCCGACACCTCGCCCAGTCCAACGTGGGCCGACAACTGAAGTGATTCAAACCGGGCTGCTTCTTCCGGCCCAAGCTGGTCTAGCATTTCCAGTGTCCGCTTGTACCACGACAGGGCCGCCTCGTTGGCGTAGGCAGCCTGGGCTTGGCGGGCCGCCTCAATGCTGTAGCCGATGGCTCGCTTGAACTCGCCAGCCTCGTCAAAGTGGTGGGCCAGTTCTTCGGCAAAACGCTCCGGCTCTGGCTGGGCGCGTCGTTCCAGCGATTCGCCAGCCTGGCGGTGTAACAGGCGGTGGCGCAAGGGGCTCAGGTCGGCGTAGAGTACCTGGTGGATTTCGGCGTGGCAGAAGCAGAGTTCGGTGTCACCGCGTACTTCTTGCACCAGTTGTCGTTCCAGGGCCGCGTCCAGACGTTCCAGGACTTGGCACTCGGACAGACCGCTCATCTCCCGCAAATCATCAAACCTAAAGACCTGGCCCAGCACCGCGGCCTGGCGTAGCAAAGTCTGCGTGTCCCGACCCAGATGACCGATACGTCGCCAGACCGCTTCTTGCACGCTTGGCGGCAGGCGCACCTTCTCCAGCGTCGGAAAATGCCATTTCCCTTCTCGCCAGATGACGAGGCCATCGTCAACTAGTCCCTTGGCGACTTCTTCCACGTAAAAAGGATTGCCTTCGGTGTGTTGGTAGATCTTTGCGGTAAAAGCGGCGGGCACAGGTTGCTGCCACATATTAGCCAAGACCTGGCTCACGTCCTTTTGCGCCAGGCGGCTCAGCGGAAAGTGATGATAAGTGGGGTAGTTGCTCAGACCATGCAACGTTTCCAGCAAAGGGTGTCCCGCCTCCAACTCGATGTCGCGACAAGTTCCGATTATCATGAGCGCCATTGACGGCAAGTGGCGACTCAAGTAACGCAGTAATTCCAGGCTGCTCAGGTCAGCCCATTGCAGGTCGTCGAGCACGAGGAGCCAGGGCCGCTTGTGGGTGGCTCGTTTGATGAATTGGGTCAGGTTGATAATGAGGCGCAACTGTTCCTGCTCCGGTTCCAGCGGAGGCGGAACGGGCAAATCGGGCAACATCTGACGAATCTCGGGAACGAGGCGGGTAAAGTTGCCGAGAAGCCGCCGGGCTTTTTCGTCGAGGAACTCGGGGGGAATAGTGGCAAAGTAGGCCCGCAGCACCTGGCTGAAGAGATGGTACGGCGGGTTCCCCGCGTGCTCCTGACAGTGGCCCACGAGCAACACGGGAGGTTTGTTTGCGGCAGCCGACTGTTCGGCCAGGCTCGTCTTGCCGATGCCCGGCTCGCCGGTGATGAAAGCCAACTGGCCCTGTCCAGCACGGGCTTTTTCCCAACAGTCCCGCAGACCCCGCAACGGCTTTTCGCGTCCAACCAGAAGAGTTCTGCGCTGGAGCGTCGTTTCATCCGCGCCAGTGGCCAGGCTGCTCAAAATACGCCGGGTTTGTTGCGCACTGGCGTAGCGGCGATTGGGGTTCTTGTCCAATAGTTTGAGTAGCAAGTGTTCCAGAGAGGGCGAGATAAGAGGATCCAATTCGCGGGGGGAGACAGGGGCGGAGTACAGGTGACCTTGCATCACTTCCTGGTCAGATCCCACGAAAGGTGGACGCCCCGTGAACAATTGGTACAGAATCACACCCAGGGCATAGAGGTCGGCCCGGGCGTCGAGCGGCTGGCCCAGGATTTGCTCCGGGGCCAGGCAGGCAGTCGTCAGAAAGAGTAACGGCGCGTCGAGCAGATTGCGGCCTTCCTCCAAACGGCCCAGGCCAAAACCACTCACCTTGACCCCGTCATCGGTCAGAAAGATGTTACGCGGCTTTAGGTCGCCATGGATCACGCCTCGACTATGGGCATATTCCAGGGCGCGGGCGATGTTCATGACGATATCCACGGCCTGGTTGGCAGAGAGAGGGGGACGGCTTTGTGCCAGATCGCCATGCGCCAGGAGGTCGTGGAGTGCTTGCCCGGCCATGAATTCCTCCACCATAAAAGTATGGTCTCCGTCTCTATCCCACTCGAAAGCCCTGACAATGTTGCGGTGATCCAGGTTTATGATCTGCCGAGCCTGGCGCATAAACCGGGCGACGGTCTCTTCGCTGAAAGTGGGGGAGAGGATTTTGAGGGCGACGGTGCGGCCTGTGTGGGTATCGGTGGCTTTGAGAACGGTGCCCAACCAGCCGTCGGCGACCTTGCCTTCGATTTGATAGCGGCCTTTGACCACCTGACCGGGCAGGTTCAGTGCTTCACGAGCCTGCACGGCAGCCAGAGCAATTTCCACCGCAGGGTAGATGGCAAAGTAGTCCAGGTACCCTGCCAGTTTGATCACCTGCCGGACGCTGTCCGAGGGGGCAGCCAGGACAATCGGAGCGCCCTCCTTCTCTCGAGGCAGAGTGATGAGCAATTTGAGGCTGGCTGTGGTCAGTGTCTCAACTTGGGAGAGGTCAATGATTGGGCTTGTGGGGCGGCCTTGCTCGGCCAGGTGAGCTATCAGTTGCTCCACGCCGCGCTCGTCGAAAACACTGGTGGGGGTCAGAATAGCGGCTTCGTCACCTGGCAGGAGTTGCAGGTCCGCGGCGCCGGACGGGGCCAGGTCGAGCGTCAATCCTTCGTAGGCCACGGTCACTTCGCAGGTGGGGCGGGTCGTGTCTTGAGCTTGATAAGCAATCGCCGTTGACCGGATCCCTTGCAGTTGTGCATCGGAATAGGCGGGGGCGTAGTGAAAGAGAAGCAGCTTTTTGACCCCGGCAGCCCGGGCCAGGTCAACCCCGATCATGGCGGAACTGTGACCCCAATCTATCCTTCGCCAGGCTTCTTTCAAGGTGTACTGGGCGTCAAAGATGAGCACGTCGGCATTCCTGAAAAACTCGATGCGGGGTTGAACGCTGGCGTCATTCAGTTGCTTGTATTCGGCGTCGGTGGCGTAAACGAGCACGCTGTGCTGATCTTTGAAGCGATAACTGTACGACTCGCCGGGGTGGGTGTTCTTGATCGTGTTGATGCGAACTTTGCCGATGGAGAAGGGCTGCCCCACTTGCAGAGGGATGAATTCTATCTCGGCTTGCATGTCGGACAGGGAAACAGGCCAATTAAGCGGGCGCTGCTGGTCCTCGAGAACCATCTTTAGATCGTGGATGCCGTAGATGAAAATACGATTGCCGGGCACGAAGGCGGGATCGAACATGGGGAACCCCTGAATGTGGTCCCAGTGAGGGTGGCTGATGAAAAGATGCAGCGTACCCTGACCACGGCCACAGGGGCCTTTCATCAATTCCAGGCCCAACTCGCGCAAGCCAGAGCCAGCATCCAAGATGAAAGTTTCTTCCCCCGCCTGGATTTCGACACAAGAAGTATTGCCCCCGGCTGTGCCGCGTACCAGCGGAGGCAACTCCCTGATGTATGCCCGAATCGCTTCCACGTCATCGGTGTCTATGTCCGGCAACCCCAGGATAGCCTGACATATCTTTTCCTCCACTTTGTCAGGCCTGAGAGGAGAGGGAATGGAACCTCGCGCGCCCCAGATCCTTATTTTCATCTGCTTCTTTCTCACATTGCCGATTCTAGCCGTCAAGCGACCATCAAACGAAAATGACCGCAGCCGGGGCGATTGTTCTTACAGGGCCGAGTCCAGCAGCGGTCGCAAGGGGGCTTGCTATCGTTACTAGTTCTCAGTGCGAAACGTGGCTGGAGGCCCGGCTTTAGCCAGGAAATCCCCGATACTCTGTTCCCGATTATATACCTGTGGTGACAAACTGGCAAATCTACGCCACCTGCCGCCCAGGGATGGGTGGGCCTGGGCAAAGGCGTTGGCCCCATAGCAGCCCACCTCCTCGCAGCCGGAGAGCACCGCCCACACCGTGGTGTGGGCCAGCGGTTCCCCCTTGAGCCGCTTCGCCAGGTTGAGCACGATCCCTGCGCCGGTAGCGTTGTCGTTGGCGCCGGCGGTGTAAGGGGAAAAGTCGGCCTGGAGGGTGAGCAGGAACAGATACAGGACGACCAGGGCAAAGGGCAAGGACAGAGGCCGCCACAATCCTCCAGGGGCTATAGTTTCGGCGGTGAACAGGGCAATGAGGGCCACAGTGCTGGCCAAACCTATGGGGACGAGCAATCCGAATAGTTTGACCCACCTGTCGGTGGAAAAGACCAGCGGCGTGCGGTGGGTGTCCAGGTGGCCCAGCAGTACCACCTGCTCTCGCGCCTCGCCTTCCGGCTGTAGCCGCACCCACACATTCTGACTGTGTCCTTTGGGCAGTAGCCAGCGCAGGGGATTGGGGCGAAAGGCCAGCTCCAGCAGCACCGACACGATAGCCAGCACCGCCAGTGCTAGCGCGGCGATCACTCCCCAGCGTTCACCGGTCCAGAACAACAGCTCGCCCACCAGCACCAGGCCGGAAAACAGGACGTAGGGATACCAGGCGGAGCGGGCACTGGTGAAGGGTTCGGTGACAGGCTCCAGGTCGGTCTCACGCAGCGCCTGGGCAGCGTAACATGCCGCCTCCGACTCCTTGGGCGTGGTCGAGCCGCGCGGGCCGATGGTCTCGGCCAGGTAACGAACGTGGTCCATAGCAGTCATTTTAGCTCCTCCTATTAGTTTTCCAAAGGTCAGTCCGGTGGCAAATAGCGAGAGATGCCGCCGAATGTGCCGAACCAGATCGCGCCATCGGGTCCCACGGCGATGGACTGGACGTAGCTCGCCAAGCCGTCCTCTTTGGTATAGGTGGTCCAGGTCTCGCCGTCGAAGCGAGAGACGCCATCCCCAGCGCCGAACCATAACACGCCGTCGGGAGCCACACCGATGGCCCGGACGTTGTCATCCACCAGGCCGTCGGCGGTGGTGTAGGTGGTCCAGGTCTCGCCGTCGAGACGGGAGACACCGCCGGAGGTACCGACCCAGAGCACACCGTCAGGCCCCACGGCTACGGCAATGACCTCATTATCCACCGCATAGGTGCGCCAGTTCTCGCCATCGAAGCGAGAGACGTTGTGCCATCGGGAAGCGCCGCTCCGTTTATAAGTACCGAACCAGAGTGTACCATCGGGGGCTACGTCAATGGAATTGACAGTCTTGCCCCCCAGGTAGGTGGTCCACGTCTCGCCGTCATAGCGGGAGACGCCGCCTCCCCAGGCGCCGAACCAGACCGCGCCATCGGGAGCCACGGCGATGCACCTGACCTGGTTGTTCGTCAGGCCGTCGTCCTCGGTATAGGTGGTCCAGGTCTCGCCATCGAAGCGGGAGACGCCGGTTGGCTCTTCGTCGGGATCCCCGGTGACGGCCCACACTGTGCCATCAGGCTCCACAGCGATAGCCAAGACGGTGTCGTCCGCCAGGCCGTCCTCCTCGGTGTAGACGGTCCACGTCTCTCCATCAAAGCGCAAGATGCCTTGCCCCAGGGAAGCGCTGGGGCCAGATATCGGATCACCGCTGCCGGCCCACACCGTGCCGTCGGGCGCCACAGCGATAGCCGGGACGAGATTGGC
>JAUXFI010000219.1 GCA_030620125.1 Anaerolineae bacterium | reverse complement strand
GGCCGTGCCGGCCGGGGGGAGCAACGTCGTGGCGGCGGAACCGGTGGGGATCAACCGCACGGTGACGGTGACGCTGCCGCTGGTGCTGGGCGAGGTGACCCAGGCCGGCCGCCTCAGCCTCGACATTTCGCTAGAGTATGGCGACTACAGCGGCGGCTCCTACGCCGACCGCCAGAGCGTGGGGCTGGAAGTGAGCACCGCACTGGCAGACCGCCCGCAGTTGCTCGTCGCCGGTTACCGCACCGCGCCCGAATCCCTGGCCCCCGGCGCCGTCTTTACGCTGACGCTGGAGGTAAGCAACGTCGGCGGCGGGGAGGCGCAACGGCTGACGCTGACGCTGGGCGGCGAGGGAGGGAGCGGGCTGGCTCCATTCGCTCCCCTTCGCTCCGGCAACGTAAAGTTCGTGCCGCACCTGGACGCCGGGGGCACGGTCGAGGTGGTGCAGCAATTGGTGGTGGACGGCTCGGCGGACCCCGGGGCCTACAGCCTGCCGGTGGCGCTGGCTTTCGACGACGCCCGCGGCACCCGCCACACCGACAGCCAACTGATCAGCCTCCTCGTGCGCCGGCGGCCTCATCTCCAGATCGGCTTCTACCGGGCCGTGGAGGTGGTCTCCCCCGGCGTCCCCTTCGAACTCCCGGTCGAGGTGACCAACATTGGGCGCACGCTGGTCAACGTCAGCACGCTGGAGGTCAGCAGCGAGCAGTTAGAGATCAGCGCAGGCGCTCTCTACCTGGGGCCGCTGGACGGGGGCACGTCGGGGTCGCTGGAGGCGACGGCAGTCGCGCAGGAGGGCGGGACAGCCGATGTGCTGGTCACTGTCCACTACCTGGACGACTTTGACCAGCCGCAGGTGGTGACGCAGACGCTGACGGTGGAGGTGGAGGAACCGCCGGAGGCTCAGATGGAGGCCGAACAGGCGGATCAGGAGCAAGAGGAGGAAGGCTTCTGGGAGAAGGTGCTGCGCTTCCTGCGGGGGCTGCTGGGGTTGGGGAGTTAAGCGGAGAAGAGTGGGCGAGTGCAGCGCGTGTTAGCCCGCGCGTACTCCAACACTGACTGCTGGTTCCGGCATTATCCAAACCTGGTATTGACTTGCTTCAATGCTCATCACCCGCTCTGCTTGCTGCAGCAAGGGGGTAATAGCCAAGTCTTCATCAATCAACGGCCAGTGTAATCCATAGCCTGAGGGCGATACCTCTACCACTAACCGTTGCCGGTGCAGGGCTTGTGCCAGTCGCGGTGAACAATCTGTCCAGCGAACACGATAGGACTGTCCATCTACGGTGAGGTATAGATAAGTCTTATCTGCCTCGATTTCTTGAACGTAGTGGAACTTTTTCATTTATGTGCCTCGCTGATGAAACTTTTGATATGCAGCCAACAAATGGTCGAAACTAGCAAAGATGATTTTGCGAATTGCACGACGGTTGGCGGGACTCATATTGTAAGCGTAGGCTTCTGTAATATCAAAGGTGGTGGGGTCCAGCCAATACTTGCATTCGACGTCACCTTTGCGCGCGTGGATGTGGGGAGGTTCGTGACGCTCATTGGCATAAAAATATAACCGCCAGCCATGGGTATACAAAACAGTGGGCATAATCTTGGACTACTGGGACATGATTTGCAGTGATGGGCTGCTAAAAGAATTATAGCATACTATTCCAGGGGCGGCAAGACACTATGAATTTCAGAGACCTGCTTCATTTGGTGATCAGCAACCTGCTCCGCATGAAGACCCGTGTGGCAATGACGGCTATCGGCGTGGTCATCGGCACGGCGGCGGTGATCGTTCTCGTGTCACTGGCGGCCGGCCTGCAACGCAGCGCCACCGAGGACCTGGGCTCCATCGGCGAACTGACCGAGATCACCGTCTTCCCCGGCTCGTTCCTCACTTCCTTCGGCGCACCGCCAGGCCAGGCCGGTAAAGAAGCGGTGCTGACCGACCGCGCACTGGCCGAATTCCGCGACCTGCCCGGCGTGGTTGCTGCCACGCCCCGGGAGTCATTGGTGGGCGGGGGCACGCTCCGGCTGAACCGGCTGCTTGGCGGCGCGCAGATCGTGGGCATTGACCCCACACAGGTGGAGCACCTGGACTTGGCGCTGGCGAGTGGGACGGACAGGCTGGGGCGCTGGCAGGCGCTGGTGGGGGCCCGCGTGGCGGAGGGGTTCTACGACCCCCGAACAGGACGCTCGGTGGCGGAGCCCTCCCGGGGCGGTGTCGTCGTCGTCAGTCCACCTCGAACAGGACGCCCACTGGAAGAGGCTCCTGACTTGCAGGGGCAGGCGCTGCAACTGGTGCTCACCCGGATGGGGGACGACGGCCACCCGGTTGAGCGGATCGCGCGTCTGCGGGTGACCGGCGTGCTGGAGGAAGCGGGCGGGCAGGACGACTATACGCTCTACCTGGCCTTGAGCGACGTGCTAGAGTTGAACGGTTGGTTCGCTGGCCATCGTCCCAATCCGGGCCGCGAGGGATACAACCAGGTACTGGTCAAGGTCGCTGACTCCGAACAGGCGTTGAGCGTGGAGCGGGAGATCACCAGTCGGGGATTTGTCGCCTGGTCGGCACGTAGTATGATGCAGCAGATGAACATTTTCTTCCTCGTCATCCAGGGCATCTTTGGCGGCATCGGGGCCATCGCGCTGATCGTGGCCGCCTTCGGCATCGCCAACACGATGACGAT
>JAUXFI010000207.1 GCA_030620125.1 Anaerolineae bacterium | reverse complement strand
TGGCAGCGCCCGAGTTGGGCGGCCTGCCCCATTTCCGCAACGCTTTCGTCCCGGTGGCCGTTGACCGCCTGGGCCTGGCTCAGGCCGTGGCGGATGTAGCCGACGAAGTGGTCATCGGGGACCTCATGGTTGCCCTCGGCGTCCCCATCCCTTTGCGGGGCATCGCCAGTTTCCGCAAGGTGGCGCGAGTGTTGCTGCCCATCGTCAGTTACTTTCCCATGAGCATGCTCTTTTATGGAAGCAGCGGTGAGGAGCACGAGCCCAAGTACCAGCGTTACTGGAGGGAGGCTGATCTGCTCGCTGGTGATTTCCTCTTCATGCGCAAGTATTTGCCCCAAGATCTCACAGGCAAAACGGTCGTCACCAATACGACCACCGCAGAGAACATCGAGTTGCTGCGGGCGCGGGGCGTGCGCCTGGTGGTCACGACCACGCCACGGTACGAGGACCGCTCTTTCGGCACCAATATGATGGAGGCGACCCTCACCGCCTACGCGGGCAAAGGCCGTCCCCTCACAGACGACGAGCTGAACGGGCTGATAGACGAGCTTGATCTCCGGCCCAGCGTGCAGTGGCTGAACAAGTAGCAAAGACTACCACGGATGTAGAAATGAACGACATGATCGAGATTTCAGCGTGTGTTTCTTCGTCTGATGTAATCTTGCTTCCTCTGCCGAAGTGAGAGGATGGCGAACAGGCTCAGGTTTCCCTCACGACCCCCGGCGCGGAAGGTCTCGCGCACGCGGAGGCCGCTCTCGTCGGCCAGATGTTGCACCTCAGCCTCGTCCACCAGATGGCAGTAGCGCAATCCTCTGCCCTCCCGTTTCCAGTCGAGCAGGTAGTCACCCGGCTCCAGCGTGTCCTCCGCGATGGACACCTCCGCCCAATCCACGATTTTGCGCCGCATACGCTTGTTATCGAGGAATTGCCAGGTGGAGAGGATCAGGCAACCGTCAGGCTTCAGCAGGCTGGCGATGTCGCGCAGCACTTGCGCGCGCAGGTCGAAGCCGGGGATGTGGTGGAGGACGGCCAGGGCTACGACGCAGTCAAAGCCTGTCCTGAACAAAGTCGAAGGAAGCGCACCGGAGAGCGATTCGTTCCAGCCGGGCTGGGTGATGTCGGCGACGTGGAACTCTGCTGAGATGGTCGTGAGTTGGTCTGCCTGAGCGTGGGCCAGTTTGACCAGTTCCGGCACCGCGTCAACGCCCAGATAGGTCGCACCGGGCCGTTCCCGGTCGAGCAAGAGCGCCAACCGCCCGTTGCCACAGCCTACGTCGAGCACGCTTGCACGCTGCGGAACATGGGGTAGAATGGAAACAAGAGCCGGATCGGATACCGGCCGGCTGCCGGCGAATGGCCGGGCAAAGTTGGCGTAGAACTCGCGGTTCAGCGCGAGTAGTCTCTCGGTGGTCTCTTTGTTCATTGGGGAGATTATAGCCGAGTGAGGCGCAAGAGGCAACCTAACGTTTCAATGAACAATTTATGCGGGCGATTATGACAGATTCGTAGTAGCGACTTTAGTCGCTCTTTTGCCTTGATAACGACTAAAGTCGTTACTACAAGCCATCAAAATCAATATGGTAGACTTGGGACTCTTGAGGACTTGGGAGAACAGGCGTGAATCGGCAGCGTGACGCAGCGTGGCGGGCGGCTCACCAGTCGCCGTTCGACCTGAATCGGCACGGGGACCTGCTCGTCGCTATCCTGGACGAGGTGCGGGCTGCGCCGGAATTGCCGCAGGGCTATCTGGCGCGCATCCTGCGCCGGTATCCACTGCCCGAAGGAAACATCCTCTCCAAAGCTCGACTTCTCAAGGGGTACTACCAACTATGCGAGTTGGAAGGACAACCCCCTGACCCCGAACTGGTGCGCCGTTTGCGGGTCAAGCCCACGCGCACGATCTCTGGCGTGGCCCCGGTGACGGTGTTGACCAAGCCCTTCCCCTGCCCCGGCGAATGTATCTTTTGCCCGGAGATCGCGCACATGCCCAAGAGTTACTTGCCCGACGAGCCCGGCGCGATGCGGGCCGCCAGCCACGAGTTCGACCCCTACACTCAGACAGCCAGCCGTGTCGCCGCGATGGCCGAGATCGGGCATAACGTGGACAAGGTCGAGTTGCTCATCCTGGGCGGGACGTGGTCGTGTTACCCGGAAGCGTACCAGGAATGGTTCGTGCGCCGCTGCCTGGATGCGTTGAATGGGATGGGGAGCTCTACTCTGGAGGAGGCTCAGCGGCTCAACGAGAGCGCGTTACATCGTAACGTCGGGCTGGTGGTGGAGACGCGGCCTGATTGCATCACGCCGGAGGAGGTACACCGGCTGCGCTGGCTGGGCGTGACGAAGGTGCAACTGGGCGTGCAGAGCCTGGACGACGATATCCTGGTCCGCAACCGGCGCGGTCACGCCGTCGCCGATACACGCCGGGCGATGCGCTTGCTGCGACTGGCGGGCTTTAAAATCGCTGTTCACTGGATGCCGAACCTGCTGGGAGCCACGCCGGAGAGTGACCTGGAGGACTTTGGCCGTTTGTGGGACGACCCGGCGATGCGGCCCGACGAGTTAAAGATCTATCCCACGGCGCTCCTGCTAGATACGGAACTGTACGATCTCTGGCAAGAGGGAGCGTATCAGCCTTATGATGAAAAGACGCTGGTAGAGTTGCTGGTTCGCTGCAAGACGCTCATCCCGCCCTATTGCCGCGTCAACCGTCTGATGCGGGACATCCCCGCTCCCAACATCGTGGCCGGCGTGAAAAAGTCCAACCTGCGCCAGATCGTGCAACGGCAGATGGCGCAGCAGGGGCTGGCCTGCCGCTGCATCCGCTGCCGGGAGGTGCGCGGCCGGGCGGTAGATGCGGACGCGCTCAAGCTGGAGCGGCTGGACTATGAGACCGGCGTTACCCATGAGTGTTTTCTGAGTTACGTCACGCCCGAGGGCCACCTGGCGGGGTTTCTGCGCCTTTCGTTGCCCCAGGCTGAGCCCACCATCGCAGAACTGACCGGCTGCGCTGTGGTGCGCGAGTTGCACGTCTACGGTCCGGCACTGGAGCTGGGAGCCAGACGGGAGGGGACAGCCCAGCACGCCGGGTTGGGTACGCGGTTGCTCGACGAAGCCCGGCGTATCGCGCGACAGGAGGGGTTTGCTCGCCTGGCGGTCATCGCGGCGGTCGGCACGCGATCCTACTACCGGGAGCGGGGGTTCGAGCAAGGGGAGTTGTACGTGGTCGGTGAGGTGTGACGCATCCGAGAATGTTAGGAAAAGTTGAAAAGTGAACCGCTTTTGATACGTAAGTTCAGGTAGTGGTCACATATTAACTGATGGATTGCACAAGCATTGATGCGATAGGGAAAATGCCTCACTTTGGCGCGGGAAGGCCCACTTTCTAGGGAAGACGCTGTCCCAGCTCACAAATCCTTGACAACGCTCTCCAATTCCACTATACTATGTTCAGAAGGTATCTTCTCAAAAAATTGGGGCGGGTGTAGGTCGGATTTGCTATCCGACCGGACGGCGGTTAGCAAAACCGCCCTACAGTCGTCATCCCCCCCTAAATAGTGAGAAGATACTTCAGAAGGTTGTTCGTGGTCTCAGGGGTGCTCTCCTGTCATTTTCTAGTCTGAGGA
>JAUXFI010000177.1 GCA_030620125.1 Anaerolineae bacterium | reverse complement strand
TCCCAGTGACGATAATCGTCCACGGCCAGCGGTGCGCCGCTTTGCAGCACCCTGCCGGCGAGCCCCTCTCCGGGTGCCAGTCGCGTGCCGGTGTAGTCCCTCGTGTAGCCACGACTGACGACCAGTTCGAGGTCTCCTCTCTGCTCATCAACGAGATAGACACCTCCCGCCCCGACGTCCAGCAGGCAGCAGCCCCACTCCACGACGTTCTGCAGGACTTCGTCAAGTTCCAGTTGAGCGGTAACAGCCAGGGAGATTTCCCGCAGCGCCTCCAGTTCCTCACCCCGGCGCTTGATTTCCTTCTCCGCCCGCTTGCGCTCGATGGCATAGCGGATGGCGCGCACCAGCAGGTTGCTATCTATTTGCCCCTTGACCAGATAGTCCTGCGCGCCCTCCCTTACAGCCCTAACCGCGAGCGCTTCATCGTCGAGACCGGTAAGCACCACGATCGGCACGTCTGGCGCTTGCGCGTGCGCCTGTGTGATAGTGTCCAAGCCGCGTCCATCAGGTAGTGACAGGTCCAGCAGGGTCACATCAATGCCCCCCTCAGCAAGGTGTTTCAGTGCCTCGCTGAGCCGCTCGACGTGCGCCAGTTCGAATTGGGCAGAGGTTACTTCCGCCAAGATCTCCCGCAGCAAGCGGGCGTCTCCGGGGTTGTCTTCGACCAGCAGGACTTTGATGGGCCTTTCTTCCATTTCGTTCACTCCGTCGGCAGTTTCACAATCGTCAGCCAGAAGTCCTCGATGGACCTCATCACCCTGATGAACTCATCAAGGTCAACCGGTTTGGTGATATAGCAGTTCACGTGAAGGTCATACGTCTTGAGGATATCCTCTTCAGCCCGCGAAGTGGTCAGAATTACCACAGGGATGCGTCTCAGGTTTTCATCGTCTTTGACCTCTGCGAGCACCTCACGTCCATCTTTCTTGGGCAGATTCAGGTCGAGCAGGATGAGGTCTGGACGAGGCGCGTCAGCATACTGGTCCTCTCCGTGCAGGAATGCCAGTGCCTCCACCCCATCCCCGACCACGTGCAGGTTATTGTGCATCTTGTTCTCCTTGAAGGCTTCCAGCGTCAGCCGCACGTCGCCGGGGTTGTCCTCTACCAGCAGGATCTCGACGGGTCTGCCGACTTTCCCAACGTTCATGATAGATTACCTCCTATGTCTGGGATCGTGAAGTAGAACGTCGAACCCTTCTCTGGTTCCGACGCCACACAAATGCGTCCGCCGTGACGTTCCACAATCTTCTTGCAGACGGCCAATCCGATGCCGGTGCCGGGATACTTTGACCTGTTGTGCAGGCGCTGAAAGATGATAAAGATGCGCTCGAAATACTGCGGGGCTATGCCAATGCCGTTGTCCCGCACCGAGAACAACCACTCGCCGTCGTTGCGCTCTATCTCGACGTGGATTTCTGGCGGAAGATCGCTGCGGAACTTGATGGCGTTGCTGATGAGGTTCTGAAACACTCGCATCAGTTGCGTTTCGTCAGCCATCACCGTCGGCAGGGTGTCGTAGGTCACCACCGCGCCATTCTCCTCGATAGCCACCTGCAGGTTGGCGAGCACGCTTTTCAGGACGGCAGAGCAATCAGTCGGCTCGAGGGGCTTGCCGCGGGTGCCCACGCGCGAATACATCAACAGGTCGTTGATCAGTCCCTGCATTCGGGCTGCGCCATCTACGGCATACGCGATGAACTCGTCGGCGTCCGAATCGAGACTGTCTTTGTATCTCCGCTCCAGAAGCTGCAAATAACTCGTCACCATACGCAGCGGCTCCTGCAGGTCGTGTGAGGCGATATAGGCAAACTGCTCCAACTCCCGGTTGCTGCGTTCTAGAGCCTCCGTGCGTTCGCGCAGCGCCTCCTCCACACGTTGGCGCTCAGCGATTTCAGCCCGCAATGCTTCGTTGGCTTCTGCCAGCTCCGCGGTCCGTTCCTCAACCCGTATCTCTAACTCGTCGTGCGCTT
Organism: Anaerolineae bacterium; assembly: GCA_030620125.1. The sequence goes on along the minus strand of JAUXFI010000177.1, from coordinate 2,463 downwards.
TTCGCAGCGCCTCCTCTGCCCGCTTGCGCTCGGCCACCTCGTCGGCCAGCGCAGCCGTTCTCGCAGCCAACTGATCTTCGCGCTCGCGCAGGCGACTGACCATTTCGTTGAACGCTTTGGCCACCTGACCGATTTCATCCTGTCGGGCGATGTCAATCTGGTGGCTCAGGTCACCCCCCCCGATGCGTTCTGCCCCGGCTCGGAGTCTCTCCAGCGGCTGAAAGATCTGTTGCCCCAGGAGTGGGATGGTCACCCAGATCACCAGAACCCCAAAGAGCAACATCCCGCCGCCGAGTAGCAGCCCGGCTGTCCGGCTGACGGCAAAGGCCTCCGCTTGTGGTAGCTCGGTGACCACCGCCCAGCCAGTCCCGGGCACCGGGGCCGTCGTGCCCACCACCGAGGTGCCCTCAAAATTTACGTATGCCCCATTCCATTTGTTGCCGGGCGACTGCGACAGTGCGACCAGTTCGAGTCGCCCGGCGAGACTCGTCTTCGCCAGAACCACCTCGGGCTTGGTGTGGGCTACGATTCGCCCCCCCTGATTGACAACGTAGGCCTGACCGGTTTCACCAAACCGGATGGCTGCGACCACGTCCCAAAGCACGTTCATGCGCAACCGGGCTGCTACGACACCCCCATCTGGCGCAGGAACCGCTATGACCAGGTAGGGATCACCAGCAGGAGAAATCTGGATGTTGCCAAGGTAAAACTCGCCAGCAGTAGCCCGACGGAACCAAGTAGATTGCGGAATCGTAAACAGATTCGCCAGCAGCGGTGCATCCTGATAGGCACTGGCGAACACTTTGCCCCCTGCGTCCAGACGGACCATCTCCAGCAAGGCCGGATTCTGCTGGAGCAAGTCGCGCATCACATGCGGCTCTGCTGTCAGGTAGTCGCGGTCCAGCAAGCTCACCAGGGTTAGAGAATCCTCCAGGTGCTGTATGAACGCCGCTACCGTTTCGACCGCATTGCGGGCGGCTTCCCCCTGACGGCCCTGCCATGCCTTCTGCTCGGTGAGAAACACAAAATAGGACACACCCGCCCCGATGATCAGCAGCGTGACCAGCAATACCACGCCCAGCAAGGCCAGGAGACGCCGTCGCAAGCTCTGCGGGCGGCCTGAATGGGACGGCGTCTCACTGGCAGGCTTCTTTTCCCTATAGCCCATCCTTGTCTCCTACTGGCCCGCAGCCAGGAAGCGCTCCCAGATTTCTTCGTACAACTTTTCCCCTTCCGGGCTAAGCGACAAGTAGACTTCGGCGTTTTCCAGTTTCTCGTTGGGGGGAAAGATTGCCGGGTCGTTCACGATATCCGGATCAATGAAAGGGTGCGCCGCCTCGTTGGCAGTCGCGTACCAGTTCTCGTTGACGATCTCCGCGCAGATTTCCGGTCGCAGGAGAAAGTTCAAGAAGACCTCGGCGGTGTACTTGTGGGGGCTGTTGGCCGGGATGACAAAGTTATCGCCCCACAACAGGGCGCCTTCTTCGGGCAAGACGTAGGTGATAGCCTCATTCTCCTCGCGGCCCCACAGCACGTCTTCGGCCCAGCCCACAAGGATCACCGCCTCGCCGCTCGCGAGCATGGGGACTGCACCTTCGGCGTAGGGGTCGGCAAAGAAGGTGGCCTGCCTGAGCTCGAGCAGGCGCTCCATCGCCGCTTCCAGTTCCTCGGGGTCCTCCGAGTTGATCGAGTACCCCAACGACTTGAGCGTCACGGCGATCAGTTCACGCGGCTCGTCCCGCACCGCAATCTTGCCGGCGTAGCGCGGATCCCACAGATCGGCCCATCGTGTGACCGGCTCCTCCACCAAGTCGCTGCGGACCACCAGTCCGGTGGTGCCCCAATTGAAAGGTATCGAGTGCCTGTTGCCTGGGTCGTAGGCCAGGTCGCGAAAGTTGGCCGAGATATTGTCAAAGTTGGGCACGTTGCGGTAGTCAATCTCGGCCAGCAGGCCATCCGCTATTAATAACGGGATGTAATCGTTGTCGAAGACAACCACATCATATACCTCTCCCGCCATCATGTTTGCCAGGGCCTCTTCCTGCTGTGACTCGTAGGTCAGGTAGGTTACCTCGACGCCGTACTCCTCGGTGAAGGCATCCAGGACAGACTGGGGCATGTCCTCCTCCCAGTCGTAGAAAACCAGCTCTTCCGCCAGCGGTGGAACTGTGGACGTAGGCGGTGGTGTCGGTTTTGCTCCACAGCCTGCCAGGGTGATCAGGACACCAACAAGCGCAATTGTTGCTAAAACTCTGCGTGACATGTTTTACTCCTCTCAGATTGATCTGACGGGCAGTGTGACGATATCAGTTCCGCCTTGGGCATCGAACCTTACCCCCTCGTCCCTTCCTCTAGCGCATCCAGGTACTGCCTCACCTGGCCCGGAAAGACGCGGGTGTCAACCGGTTTGGTGATACAACCATCACAGCCGGCCGCCAGCGCTCGCTCACGCTCGTCCGCCAT
>JAUXFI010000161.1 GCA_030620125.1 Anaerolineae bacterium | reverse complement strand
GCCCCATCACGGGGCCTCACTTCACAGGCTTTAGCCAATTCTCGGCTGCCCAGCCTATTGTACCATCAGGTGACTTGACGCGCCACCAGGTATAGCCGCTGGCGGCGCAAGGGCCATCCAGCACCTCCAGTCGTGTGCCGGGTTCCACTCGTGCAACGATGGCTGCATCCGTCCTCGGCTCTTGCCGGACATTGAGCCGCTGCCCATCGGTAACGACTACGACCTGTGCGCCTACGCCAATCTCGCCGGGCCGCGCAGTCGTCGCAGGCTGCCGGCGCATCGGCGTGGCGGTCCGAACCGAAGGCGGTGTATCTGTGATCACTCGTGTCGGTGCGGGAGACGATGTATTAACGATGGGCCAGCCCACGACGAGGTAGGCCCTCCACCCGCTGTAGGCAGCAGAGCCCAGCAGGATGAGTGCGGCAAAGAGCCAAGGAATCAGTCGCCGCCCCGGCCGGCTCAACGCCCGTATGACGCCGACACCCAGCCCGACGATGGCGCCAGCAGCCGTTGGCAATGTCCAGCCGCCAACCATATCTGCACGACGCACGAAGATCCAGGAAGCGTAGCACATCCGGTTGACCATCATCAGAAGCGCCCCGACGAGGAGCGAGTAGAACAACAGCCGAAACACCTTCCCCTTCCACGAGGCCTGTGCGCGGCGGGCACGCAGCCAAGCCAGCAACAATGCCACGACTCCTACCCCGGTGTAGGTCAGCCGTGCTGCGGGATCGTTCATACCCAGGAATGCCAGATAGGCGCCCACCATCCCGCCGATAATCAGTGCTAACCCAACTTGGCCCAATGCCCGCAGCCAGGGGAAGGCTACTTGTCCACGTACCGCTACGGTTTGCTCCTCGTAGGCCGTCTGGAGTTTGAGTTGTGCCGCCAGTTGTGCGCCCTGCGGCACGCTGCCGGTATCCGCTGTGACCGTGACGGCGCTCTCGCTGTCGAAGCGGTGAGGTACGCTTAACCAGGAGGCTGACGGGTCGGTCGAGATCGTGCCCTTCAGCGGGCCCCGGCCGGCGCGGTTGCGGATGCGCAGGGTGCGCTGTGCCTTGTCACCGGGAGCGATGCGCCCGAAGCGCACGGCGCGGGGACGCAACTGCAGCGCAGGGTAGGCGAGGCGTGGGTTGAGGACGTGGAGAAAGGTCTCCAGTCCCTCGTCCTGGTCACCGCCGGCCTGCACGATACTCGCCGCCTTGTCCGCCAGGTCGGCCCGGAAAAGCGAATGTCTCAGCCAGCGTTCAAACTCCCCGCCGTACAAGAGTTTCTTCGCTGCGTCCCACTGCGCGTCGCACAGGCGGGCCAGTTCGCGCGGCGTGCGTGCTGGCCGACCATCGGGGAAGGTGAAGGGAGCCTTGACCTCGCCCAGAAGCACAGCCTGCACGTCCTGAAGCGCTCGGCGGAAGGTGTGAGCCTCCGGGCGTTGCTGCGGGTCATCACGCAGCGCTCTCTGCAGTACCGCCCGCAACGCCGGGTCCAGTTTATCCAGTTTGGGGTAGTCGAGCGGATGATCGCGGGGATCATCGTCGGTTAGCAGGTGATAGAGCGTAGCCGCCAGCGAGTAGACGTCGGAGCGGGGGGAGGATTCGGCATTATACATCTCCGGCGCGGCGTACCCCTCGGTGCCGTAGATGCTGGATTTCTGCACACCGACTTTGCCGCCCGGTTGGATGACCAAGCGGGCTTTGGCCGTGCCAAAGTCAACCAGGCGGGCCCCGCCGGTATTCTCGTCAATGATAACGTTGGCCGGCTTGACGTCGTGGTGGACGACGGGCGGCTTTTGCCGGGCCAGGTAGGTGAGCACACCGCACAGTTGGATACCCCAGCGCAGGACACCTTCAATGGGGTAGGGTTTGCCCCGCACCAGGTTGCCCTGGGCATCCTCGTGGGTCAGCCCCTGGAGCAGGTCGTCTCCTTCGACGTATTCCATCACGATATAGTTGCGGCCGTCCTCGGAAAAGTAGGCCGTGATGCCGGGGATGCCGTGGTGACGCAGGCGGGCCAGCACGCGCCCCTCCGCCTCGAAGCGCTGTTGGGCTTTCTGCACTGCCTGGAGGTCGGTCAGGTCAAAGTACTGGAGCATCTCCTTGATGACGCGCTGGCGACCAAAGGCTCCCAGGTCCTCCACCAGGTAGACGGCGCCCATTCCGCCTTTGCCCAGCGGCCGCATGATGCGATAGACGCCATGCATCGTCTGGCCGGACTGCAGGGCGATGTAGGCCCTCGTTCCACTGGGCGCGAGTGAATTGCCGCACCCGGCGCAGAACTGAGCGGTGTCACGATTGTGGTGGTGGCAGTAAGGGCACTCTTGCGTCACATTCTACTCCGTCAACTTTTGCGTCAACTTTCGCGTCTCATAGCGCAGTTTCTTCGTCAGGCGGGGGTCGGCCTGGCCGCGCTGCTCCAGTTCCGCCGCCTGCTGCTCCATTTCCGCCGCCAACTCCTCCTCGCCCATATCAAGCAAGCGGGTGGCGGCGGCGCGCAGTTTGCGAGTCGCGCCCGCCACGTCCCCCGCCGATAGATCGGCCTGCGCCCGCCGCTGCAACTTGTATGCGCTCAACGCCTCGACAACGTGCATCACCTGTGGCGCCACTTGCGCTGCCCGTACCGGGTCGGGCGTGTATTCGACCACCACGTCGGCCCGCGCCTTCAGGCCAGCCCGCCCGCCGGCAGGATCGTCGCAGGCCAGGAGGGCCTGGGCCAGCCGGTAGACCCCCGCCGGACGCGGTGGCGCGATCAGTTCCAGCAGCAGTGATGGCTCCTCCCCCGCCACCAGATCGCCCAGCGGGAAACTGTAACTGCCGCCCTCGTTGACCGCTTCCAGCGGCACGATGGAAGGACGCACCCGGTAGGCCACCCGTACCTCCACCCCTTGTGAGGGACGCAGTTTTAGTTCCAGATTGCGATACCGCACCGCCTGCGCCCGCTGCAATTCCTGGGCAAAGGCGGCCGGGATGTCCTCGGGGTCCTCCAGCAGGTAGGCCTCGCCGCCGGTCCGATCGGCGATGGGGATCATTAACTCTTCGTTGAACTCGCCCCCCAATCCCATCGTGCTTATGGGGATGCGGGCTGCCTGCGCTCGTTCGGCCCAGGCGTGGCAGTCGTCCTCGTCCAGCGTAAAGCCGTCGGTGAGCACGAGCATCCGGTCGGCCAAGCCGGGCGAAACACCCCGCCCTTCGGCTGAGTTTACCCTGAGCAAGGTCGAAGGGCTCAGGCCAAGCTGCAACTCCTCAAACCCCAGCGCCATCCCCTGCCCGATGTAGGTATCATCCCCCAGTTGCAGTTCATCCAGCCCATCCACGATGTCGAGCAGACAGCGATTGTCAGCGCCGGCGCTGTTAGGAATGAGGGTAACCGCCTGTCCCGCGAAGGCGACCAGGGAAAAGCGGTCAGTGGGACGGAGTTGCTCGACCGCGGCCTGCAGCGCGTCTTTGACGCGGTCAATCTTGCGCGGCAGGCGGGCCAGCACCTCGTTTGGGATCTCGTCCGACTGCCAGGCCGGGACGCCGTCTACGAGCACCTCCTGTAACATCCCCATCCGCGCCAGTTCCTCGAACTGGGCGTCGGTGGCCAGGCGGAAGTGCATCGAGTCACTGGTATCCACCACGATGGACAGATTGACCAGCAACGACGCAGAGCCTGCGCCCCCGCTCACCTCCAGCAGCAGGTAAGCCAGGCGGGGATCGCCGGTGATGGGTAGACAGGGGGTGTTTACCGTGCAAGTCAAACTCAGCGGTTCGGTCATCATCTCATCCTCCTCCAAATCCGATACTGTCCTGATCCGATGCTGTCCTGCAATCCGCGTTATTCCGCCCGCCGGCAAAAAGCCAACACGCCGGATACCCCATCACGCCGCTCCAGTTCCAACATCTCCTGCAACCCTTCTCCGTACAATCCGTCCCGCTGTTCCATCAAGACCATCTTTTTGACCGCGCCCATCGCTTGCAACGTCTTGTAGGCCACCCATGCGGCAAAGCCCTCGCGCACGAGTGGGTTCTGCAGGAGCGGGCAGTTCTCCCCCTGCCAGGCGTGGGCCCACTCGTGGGCCACGGTCTGGAGGAGCAATATCTGCGGCAAGCCCGAGAGCAAATACATCACCCGCTTGCGCCCTTTGCGCACGAAAAGGCCCACCACCTTGTCAGTGTCATCCCCGTGGAGAGCCGGACGTGCCTCTGTCGCCAGCCGCTGCAGGTGCTGGTGGTCCGCCAGCGTAAAGTCGGCGCCGACGTTGAGCCCCAGCCCCAGTTGCTCGGTGACGACGCGGGCCACGTGCTCGAAAAGGGCCTGTGCCCGGGCCGGGTCGTAGACGGCGGTCTGGTGGCAGCGAGCGCAGATGTGCCGGCCGTCGGGCAGGCTGACGTGATTGGCGCCCATCGGCACGCCGCACACGTCACAGCGCGGGGCCATCTCCTGGCAGCGGCGGCAGACGACGATGGACTGCCCATCCGGCACGCCGTTGGGCGCGTAGACCCAGCCGCGTCCCCACAGGCGGCGGCCGCAGAGGTGGCAGTGTTTGGGATGGTGGGATGTTGGTCTGCTCTGTTGGGACATACGCCGTTCAATCTGGGGTTTCGCTCTGCAGAAAAGCGCAGTGGTCAGCCTATGTCAAACTTTGCGGTCTATTGAGAGCATGATATAATCAAGTTGTAGGAGGTGCGTCAATGCTTCAGGTTGTCAATGCTATTTATGAGAAAGGAACATTCATCCCTCTCACTAACGTTCATCTGCCCGAGCGACAGATGGTCAGGTTAGTTTTCGTTCCAGAATACAGGGCGGCTTTGGTAGACGACTTGCCGGCCTTGGCACTGGCCACGTTGGCTGAACAGAGCCCCAGTTTCGCCTTCCTGGCCGATCCCCGCGAAGACATCTACTCTCTCGAGGATGGAGAGCCAGTGTCGTGACACCTCTGTTGCTTCGTCGTGGCGACATTGTGCTGGTTCCATTC
>JAUXFI010000012.1 GCA_030620125.1 Anaerolineae bacterium | reverse complement strand
GCCTTGACGATGGTGCCGCAGTAGAGGCACTCGGCAGTGTGCGCGTCGTGCCACTCGACTTCGTCGGGGACGAGGGATGCGCCACAACCATCGCAGCAGGCTGGCAGGTCGCCGCGTCTTTCGGTCACCTGGGGGACACGTCGTTGCACTTTGTCGAGCGACAGTCCCATTTCCTCCAGGGCTTGTGCGGCCTCCTGTTCCAATTGTTCGGCCTCGGCGTCGTATCCCTTTTCTCGCAACGTCTCGACGATGCGCGAGAGTGCGCGAAGGGCCCGCCCAGCCCGCCCGCCGCGGACGAGCAGCCGTAGGCCCTCCTTGGCCCGCTCCAGCGCAGTCTGAACGTCGTCGGCGGCAAAGTGAGCCCGGGATGCCTGTAGCGCCAGGTCGGCGGCGCGGACGAGCATACCGCGCCGCCTGGCTTCTTCAGACAGTCGTTCAAAGATAACGGCTGCCTCGGCGAATTGTTCGTTTGCCATCAGGCGGTTGGCGTGGGCCAGCGCCTGGCGTGCTCCAGGCGGCACCGAGGGGCGCGGTGGACGCCGCCGGAACAACGGGGGGCGTCGAAAAGGTCGTCTGCGAATCATAACAAACACCTTCTACTTCCTGTCTCTTGCACCTACGGCTCGGAGGGCAGCAGTAGAGCATTGAGCACGATGGCTACAATACCGGCGACGACGGTGCGCAGTCCGTAACCGACGAGATTACGCCCGGATATTTTCCCCAGGAACATCCCCAGCCCAAACAGGCTGGTCAGTGCCAAGACTGTAGAGAGGGCATAACTGATCAGGATATCGCCGATAAGCGATGTGAGGAAAAAGGGGGCGAGTACAATCAACGAGGAAACGAGAGGCGATAGGCCATCCACCAACGAAACGATGACCACTGCCACGCGCGAGGCACGGCCGATCTTTGTATCGCCCAGGTCAGTGAGCGCTATTCTCTCCAGTTCAGCCAACTCGCGCCCGCGCTCGGCGGACTCGGCCAGGTAAGCCCCCCACAGCCCCGAAATCCCTATGGAGATGGAAGTGGCAATGCCGATGCGGATCACGGTGCCGGTGTTGCGGACATCACTCATGTAACTGCCCATCACTATGCCGATCATGGTCAACACGCCATCAAAGGCATTGTTCGCCAAGGCACGGCGAGCGATCTTTGAGAAACCGGCGATGCGTTCGTATTCGCGTACGTCCTCTATGCCCTGGGCCAGACGTCCGAACAGTTTGTCTGAATTTCCCACGGCTAGTCTTGTGGCGTGATGACGTCCTCGATGAGGACTCTGCCAGCCGCCACCTCGTCAATGGAGTGGATGGCGCCGCCGTTCTCTTCGATGATGCCGGCGATTTTCTCGTAGCGCAAGTCGTGCCCTTCGATGGTGACTTTCGCGTTTTCTACGCGGCGGTCAATCTCATAGATCGAGATGTTCGCGCCGTCTACGCCCTCCAGCTCGGCCAGCAACTGTACCAGTTCCACGATGCTAGGATCCAGGGGCTTTAACACGTCCAACACCAACCGTCTCAGGTTTCCCATGTTTTCTCGTTTACTCCTCCAGTGGTATGAGCGCCCGCGCAAAGATCAGGTAGCCGGTGTGGGCTACCATACGGTCCATCGGCCGCAGGCGGGCGGGCACCGCCTTGTATGACCGGAGCAGCAGTTCCTCTACCTCGATCTGGCCAAAGTTGGCCTCCCCCAGTGCGCCGATCAGGCGGCTGACCTGGTTAGTTGTGGGCAGGAGGCAGCCAAAGAAGCCGCCGCTGGCGAGAGCCGCGCGGGCTTGTGTCAGGTAGTCCCAGGGGTTGGGCAAGTCCAGGAACAGGGCGTCGGCGTGTTGCTCGTCGAAGCCTGCGGCGACGTCGCGCAGTTTGAACTCTACGAATTCGGCCAGGCCAAGTTGTTCCAGGTTCGTGCGGGCCAGTTGTTGCATCTGCGGGCGAATCTCGTAAGAATAGACGCGGCCAGTAGGACTGACTGCCTGGGCAAAGACCAGCGTGAGACCCCCACTGCCGGTGCCGGCCTCGACTATGCGGCAACCCGGAGTGATGCTCATCTTTATCAGGATGTAACCGGCGTCTTTGGGGTAGATGATCTGGGTGGTGCGCTTGAGATCACGGACGAGGTCATCGGTGGAGGGCCGGAGCAACAAGATCGGATGTCCCAGATGGGTGGGTACTTGTGTCCCCCAGGGGGTTCCAATCAGGTCGTCGTGGGCTATCACTCCGCGGTGGGTGTGGAGTTGTGAGCCTGGCTCAAGCCGGACGATGAACGTTTTGCGGTCGCGGCCGACGAGCAGGGCCAGATCATCAGGTTGTGCTGTTGGCAAGATTTCCTCAGTGCTCAAGTTGTCCTCACGCATATATTATAACCCACTCTCAGCGCAGCGCAACTCTCACTTGACCGAAAACGATGCAGGATGGCCCCGTGGGCTGTGCGACTTGCAGTTTGACTTGAAAGCAGTATAGTGGTACACTAGGCGGTACGGCGTGGGCCACACCGTTGGTGTCTTAGTCTGTACCACTTTGTCGGTGCAGTGAAGGGAGGATCACGGAATGGCAGAAGAAAAGAAAGTTGTAGTTTGCATTGAGGATGAGCCTGAGATGATTGATCTGGTCAAACTGATCCTCGGGCGCAAGGGGTTTGATCTCGTCGGCGCTGTTGGCGGTCGTGAGGGCCTGGAGACAGTGCGCAGGCTCAAGCCCGATCTGGTGCTGTTGGACCTGATGATGCCGGACATGGACGGATGGGAGGTCTACCAGCAGATGAAGGCCGACGATGAGCTGAAGGACATCCGGGTCGTCGTCGTCACCGCCAAGGCACAGAGCATTGATAAGGTGCTAGGGCTTCACATCGCCAAGGTGGATGACTATGTTACCAAGCCGTTCGGCCCGCAGGAGTTGCTGCAAAGCGTGAACAAGGTGCTGGCGCTCGACGAAGACTGAGACTGCTGGTTCACGACGCGCTTTCAAGGGGCCTCATTCTCAATGGCTGCACACATCGCTCCATGTCGATGTGCCGAATGTTCGAGGATTGTTCTCGCAGGCGCGAGCGGCGATGGCGACCGGGTGACCCCGGAGCCATCGCCGCTTGGTTTATGGAGGGGGGCGATGGAACTCACGGTAGTGCCGGTTGAGAAGCCAGAGGCCGTTAATCTGATTCTGGGCCAGTCGCACTTTATCAAGACGGTGGAGGACTTGCACGAGGCGCTGGTGACTACTGTGCCAGGCATCAAGTTTGGCCTGGCCTTTTGTGAGGCTTCGGGTCCGGCGTTGGTGCGCGCCACTGGCACCGACGACGACCTGGTCGAATTGGCGAAGCGGAACGCACTGGCGGTGGGCGCCGGGCACAGTTTTTTTGTCTTCCTGGGTGAGGGGGTTTTCCCCGTCAACGTGCTGAACGCGGTCAAGATGACGCCTGAGGTGTGCCGCATCTTTTGCGCTACGGCCAACCCGGTCGAGGTGATCGTTGCCGAGACGGAGCAAGGGCGGGGGATTCTTGGCGTGGTGGACGGTCTCAAGCCAAAGGGCATTGAGACAGAGGAAGACGTTGCCCAGCGCAAGCACTTTCTCCGTATGATTGGCTACAAGCTGTAGTGGGAGGGGAACCCTTGCGAAGGTTTGGCAGCGGATCCCCTCATTACCAGGGCTATTCGCAACCTTCGCAAGGGTGAGGACTGAGGCGAGATGGATGCTGGCGGGGTGCTTCAGTTGTTCCTCGATGCTCACCGGCTGAAGCGCACACCGCGCACCGGCTGGGTGATGCGAGGAGTGGCCGTCGCCGAGAGCGTGGCCGACCATAGCTTTGGTGTGGCTTTCATCTCCCTGGTACTGGCCGAGTTGGTGGACCAACACCTGGACAGGGCCAAGCTGTTGACCATCGCACTGCTCCACGACTTGCCGGAGAGCGTGGTCAGTGATCTCCCCACACCTGCGGCCGCCTATTTCCCCGCCGGAACCAAGCAGAAGGCAGAGGCTGCGGCTCTGAGCGAGTTGTTGCGCCGGCTGTCCTGCGCCGAACAGTGGCAGGTCTGGTGGCAAGAGTTCGAGGATGGAACGAGTCTTGAGGGACGGCTCGTGCGTGATGCGGACCGGCTCGATATGCTCATCCAGGCTCACGTCTACGAGCAGACGACGGGCAATCGCTGGCTGGAAGAGTTCTGGCCTGGGTCAGAGTCTCCGCCTTTCGAGTTCGCTGCCGCGCGGGCGCTGTACGACGAGTTGAGGGCGCTGCGCCGGCAGCCTATCTAGCGTGTGAGGGTTTGTGGTGTCCAACAGACTGACGTGCAGCGAACTGGAGCGCTTGGAGCGTTACATGCCGTCCGGTTGGCGGGAGCAGGCCAGGCCGCCTCTTGCCCCCGCTGCTTTGGCAGAGTGTGTTTCCCACTTGCAGGCGCTGCTGACGGCTGTGGCCACTTACCTTCCGCGGGCTGTCCTGGCCGATGACCGAGGCGGGCAGGTCGGACGGGGCGAGTTCCGCTACGGTACGGCGTTGTTTCCCGACGTTTCCGGCTTTAGCGCGCTGACGGAACGATTTTCCCAGGAGCGCGGCCGCGAGGGGGGCGAAGAGGTCACTCTCATCGTCAACCGTTTCCTCAGCGAGGTGAATACCGTCGCCATGCGGCACGGCGGCGACCTGCTAAAGTTCGCGGGCGATGCGGCGCTGAGTTTTTACAAAGGGGCAGACCACGCTGCTCGTGCGTGTCGCGCCGCCTGGGAGATGCAACAGGTGGTGCAGGAGCGATTCGCTCGCGTGGAGACCTCGCTGGGGAGTTTCGCGCTCCAGATGTCGGTCGGGCTGGGCAGCGGGTGGGTGTTTACGGCCAGCCTGGGCACTCCCGACAACGCCGAGTACGCGGTGATGGGGCCCGCGCTGGCAACGATGGGCCGGGCTGAACAGTTGGCTCAGGCCGGACAGGTTTTCGTGGACCGCACTACGCGCGAGTTGGCGGGCGAAGACGTCGCCGTTGTTCCCAAAGAGGCGGAAGGGTTCTTTCAGTTGCGCCGGGCTGAACCTTACTGCGGTACAGTAGAGCGCCCGCAGTTACGCCTCTCGCCACCGGAGGGGCCACCCCCTGCACCGCTGCGTTGGTTGCTGGCGCGGCTTGATTCCCTTGTCCCCTACTTGCCCCCCGGTCTGCTGGAAAAGCTGGTCCCTTCTCCCGAAGAAACCGGTATTGAGAGCGATCACCGTTGGGTGACTACCCTGTTCGCCGATTTGCGGGGTGTCAATGGTCTGGTCGAGGCGCTGGGTTTTGAGCGAGGGGATCTGCTCACCGAGGTCCTCAACCGCCAATTCCTGGCGGCGCGGCAGGTGGTAGAGCGATATGAGGGCGTCCTGCACAAGGTTGGTGCCGGTCCAGGTGGGCTGCATCTTTTCATCACGTTCGGCGCGCCCAAGAGTCACCCTGACGATCCTGAGCGGGCGGTGCGCGCAGGGTTGGAGATGCAAAAAGTGCTGGCGGAGGTCAACCGGGAGGCGGAGACGCTGGTTGGGGACGCGAGCGGTTTGCAGTTCCCCCTCTTGCGGCAGGCTATCGGCATCACCACCGGGTTTGTCTTCGCTGGCAGCGTCGGCTCGGCAGAGCGGCGAGAGTATACCGTGATGGGTGACGTGGTCAACCTGGCCTGCCGGCTGATGGCTGCTGCTGCCGAGGATGAGTTGTTGGCCGCCGCCTCCACGGTGCGCTACCTGGGCCAGCGGTTCGAGTGCCGCCCCCGACCGGCTATGAGGGTGAAGGGCAAGCGAGAGCCGGTATCATACGTGCAGGTGACCGGGTTGACGCAATTGCCCCCGCTGCTGGATGTGGCCGAGGGCTCGCTCGTGGGTCGCCGGGCCGAATTGGACGCGGCGCAGGCCCTGCTCGATGGCGTGACCCAGGGGGCGGGGGGCGTGCTGGTGGTGAGTGGCGAGGCCGGGATGGGCAAGACCCGGCTGACTCGGGAGATCGCGCGGCAGGCGCAGAAACGCGCGATGCGCGTGCTCGCCGGGGCGTGCCTTTCTTATGGCGGCGATATTCCCTACCTGCCGTGGGCCGACGTGGTGCGCGCGCTGCTGGGGGTCTCCGCGACGGATCAGGCGGCGCAGTTGCAGCAGTTGGCGCGTGGGCTGGCAGTTGCCGGTATGACCGGGTGGGAGCCGTTGGTGGCTGAACTCTTAGAGTTGGAGACGGAGGAGACGGATCTGACGGCTTCGCTGGACCCTCGGCTGCGGCAGCAGCGGCTGTTTGACATCGTGCTCGAACTGATCCAGCACCACGCTCAGGCGCAGTCGCTTTTGCTGGTGATCGAGGACGTCCATTGGAGCGACCCCACTTCGCTAGAGTTGCTGGACTATGTGGCGCGCAACGTGGCCTCTTGCCCGGTGGCATTGCTGGTTGTGCACAGGCCGAGGGAGTGGCTGGGTAGCCGCTGGCAGGAGTTCGCTCACGCGGTCGAGATCGTGCTGCGGGAGTTGTCCGAGAGTGACATCGGGGCGTTGGTCATTGATGTTTTGGGTGTAGAGGAAGCGCCGGAGCGGGTGGTTGAGTTGGCGTTGCGCAAGGCGCAGGGCAACCCGTTCTTCACCGAAGAGGTGGTGCGATCGTTGATTGACGCCGAGGTACTGAGACGGGATAATGGACATTGGGAATTGGTCTCCGACCCGAACCAGGCCGGCGTGCCCGATACGATCCACGGTGTCATCCAGAGCCGCATAGACCGCCTGGGGGAGACCGAGCGGCGGGTGCTCCAGGTGGCTTCGGTCATCGGGCGTGTCTTTGGCGTGCGGGTGCTGGGCGGCATCTATCCCTACGACGACCTCGACGGCACGTTGCAGCGGCGACTGGGCCGGCTGGGCACGGTGGGGTTGGTGCTGGTGGAAGTGGCCGAACCGGAGCCGGTCTACATGTTCAAGCACGCGCTGACGCAGGACGTGGCCTATGAAAGCCTCTCCTACGCGCGACGGCGCGAGTTGCACCGCCGGGTGGGGGAGTTCGTCGAGGTGCAGGGGGGAGAAGCGTTGAGCGAGCGACCGGGTTTCCTGGCCCACCATTTCTTCCAGGGGCGGGCCTGGCGTGAGGCGCTGCGTTATTCGCTGGTGGCGGGTCGCAAGGCGCAACGGGAGTATGCCAACGAGGTGGCCATCGCGCACTTTGGGCGGGCGCTGCAGGCAGCGGTAGAACTGGACGAGCCGCGTGAAGAGGAGCAGTTGGAGGTCCACGAGGCGCTGGGCGAGGTGCTGACCATTGTGGGGCGCTACGACGAGGCGCTGGAGCACCTGGAGGAGGCACGGGTTTTGGTCGAGGCACAGCCGTCGTCATCGGAGCGGGACCGGCGGCTGGCCGAACTGTACCGCAAGACGGCGGAGACGTATGAGCCTCAAGGGGACTACACGGCGGCCTTTGATTGGTTGAAGCGGGGGTTGAGCATACCGGGCATCGAGGACACCGTGGAAGGCGCCCGGCTGTATCGGTTAGGTGCTGGTGTGTTTCATCGGCGGGGAGAGAACGAACGCGCCAGCGAGTGGTGTAAGAGAAGCCTGGGAGTCGCTGAACGGCTGGGAGACGAAGATGCCCTGGCGAGAGGGAACTATCTAATGGGTGCGATCTTGCATCGTCGCGGTAACGTGGACGCCGCTATCACTCATTGTCAACGCAGTCTGGAGATATACGAGGCCAGGGGTAACTTGCTTGGCCAGGCCGAGGCGCACAGTAACTTGGCGATGGCCTACGACGATCAGGGTGCCTGGGGATTGGCAGGGCAGCATTATGCCGCTGCGAGAGACATCGTGGAGAGGGTTGGCTACGCAGAGGGGCAGGCTCGCGTGGCCACCAACCTGGGCGAGATTTACCTCGTGCAGGGTAAACTGGCTGCCGCACGTGAGGAGTATCAGACGGCGTTGGGGATCGCGGAGCGATGGGGAATGGCCTATGGCGTGGCGCTGTTGCACAACAACCTGGGGGCGGTCTCCGTGCGGGAGAGGGATTGGGAGCAGGCGGAGGAGCACCTAGCGTGCAGCTTGGTCCTTTTTGAGGAGATCGGTTCCGAAGAATTCCTGACTGAGCTTTACCGTCATAAGGCCGAGGTCGCATTCGGCCAGGACCGGCTTACCGAGGCGGTCGGGTATGCGGATCGTTCGCTCCGCTATGCCCAGGCGCACGGATTGCGGTTGCACGAAGGGCGGTCATGGATGATGGTCGGCCGCGCGAGACGGGAGCAGGGAAGGTTTGATTTGGCCGAGCAAGCTTTGGAACGGACGTTGGGGATTGCGGGGGAGGTGGGGAATCGGTACGAGGCGGCGCTGGCACGCCTGGAACTGGCGCGGTTGCGTACACAACAAGGCGCGGAGGAGGCAGGGAGGGAACTGGCCCAACAAGCTGAGCAGGTATTCGCACAACTGGGCGCACAGTTGGATCTGAAGGAAGCAAGAAATTTGTTGTCTTGGGAACCTGAGTAACATTGCGAACGGGGTGGGCAAGGAGATTACGAATGAGGTTGCATACGAATCGTGGGTTGACGTTAATATTGGCTGTTGTCGCTGGGTTACTGTTGGTTGTACTCTCGGTGGCGGTACTGCAGCGGGGGAGTCCACCGGCCTTGGCTGCCGATCCCCCCATTTCTATGGAGCAGACAGGTCTCGCTCCGATGGGCGTCGCGGCCTACGAGGGAACTAGCTCCTGGCAGGTGTCGTCCATTTGTTATTTCCCTTTCGCCCAGCACAACCCGGGGGGCTGGTCTACCAGGCTGTATTTTCAGAACACCTCATCGTGGCAAACGGCGAGCGTCACCGTCAGTCTCTACAGTGCCACAGGGAGTAGTGGGGGGCCTGCTGTCGTGGTGACGGAAACGGGCGTCCAGCCGATGGCCCGCCGGGTCTACCTGGTTTCAGATCTGGCGCTGGAAGAGTTCATCGGTGCGGCAGTCATCGAGTCCGACCAGGGCTTGGCGTGCAGCGCCGAAATCCTGAACGAGTCGAACCCCAATATTGACATGATGGCCTACCGTACACCTGAGGGAGAGAGGGAGTTTTTCGCTCCGCAGATACGCAAGGAGGGGACGGGAGCGTGGAATTCTCGCATCTTTGTCTTTAACCATGGCGGTAACTCGAACGACGTGAGCATCCAGTTCTACGATCAGGAAGGCACAGACGTCGGGACCGTGCACCAGGTGCTGGGCGATCACGATACCTGGGTCTACGATTTGCGCGGTGGCTCGCCTCCCCCGCTTGGCTTTGGGGGATGGGCACACGTAAGCGGTACGCTGCCTATCGCTGTGGTTGTGCTGAACGAGGCAGACGGTAAGGCTATGGCACTCACTCCCTGGGAGGGCAGTCCCTCCTCCGATGCGGTGCTGCCCTGGGTCGAGCGGGGCGAACGCCCGCCAACCCAGATCGCCCTGTACAACCTGAGAGGCAGTTCGCAGATGTCGCGGACGTTGGACTATCACTTCGCCGGCGATGGCTCGCTGGACAACCGTGAGGTCCACCCGTTGGCAGCGCGGGCCCGGGTCGCGCGCAACCTGGCCGATGTCTCTCTCCCTGGAGAGGTGTGGTATGGGGCGGCGCGTTCCACCGGACCCGATGCTGCCGGCATGGTGGCGTTTTCGGATTGGGGGACGGTGGCGGCTGGCTACAGTAGCATCGAGGGCTACAGCGGTTACGAGTTCTTCTTGCCGAACATCATCCGCTATCCCGACAGACACACCGCCTTCACTGTCTGGTCACATGAGCCTATCAACCAGGTCACGATCAAGTTCTATGATCTAGAAGGCAACCAAGTGCTCAGCTACACGAGTGACATTACCCGATACGTCGGCCTGCGCTTCGACCAAGAGATGATGCCTGACCTGGGCCCCACTTTCGAAGGCTCGGCTTACGTTGAGGCTCATATGGATATCGCCGTCGTTGTCGAGGAGATGGTCAAGGGCTTGCCGCCGCTGGATAGCTACGAGCCCAATGATTTTGACGCTGAAGCATATACGATCGCCGTGGGGTCGCCGATTACTTCCTACATCAGCCATCCTGATGATCCTGATTGGTACAAGTTCGAGATTGAGAAGCCATCGTTGCTCACGATCACGCTTGACCAGTTACCGGCCGACTATGATCTGATTCTCTTCACTGACCTGACCGAGCCTAGTCCGGTCCCGGACAGCCAGGTGATGGGAGAGTTGGCCGACGGCGGGGATGTGGATGTAGAAGGCAGCCTGGACGCGATCGGCAAGTGGTCGGCCATCGGCAAATGGTCGGCCATCGGCAAATGGTCGGCCATTGGCAAGTGGTCGGCCATTGGCAAGTGGTCGGCCATCTCGACCAACGAGGGTGTGCAGGATGAGGTGGCGCGTACCATCGCGCTCGAACCGGGCTGGTACTATGTGCTGGTCTTTTCTCCCCACGGCGAGTACTCGGAGGAGCCTTACCGGCTGCTGGTGGAGGCAACCTTGCTGGCTGGAACGGAGGCCTGTACGTGGTCGCCGTCCCATACACCCACGGGGCCCGCGAGGATCTACACAGGCACGTCGGTCGGCACGGCCGGCCCGCAGACGCTCATTCTGTACAACAAGACGCGGATGGATCAAGCCTACGGCATCGCTGCCGCCAACGCTCTCTCGGATACGCTGGGGCGGCTGGCCGACCTGAGCAGCGTGCAGGGGGTGGTGGTTCCGGTGGACGTTAGCTCTGTCGTCTCCAGCACCTATGCTTCGTGGAACAGCCAGTACTGCACGGTCCAGCGGGCCAACGAGGTCGCCAACGCGATCCGGGACGAGATCATCAGCCCGACCCTGGCTGCCCACTCTGTCATCTCCTACGTCGTGCTGGTGGGCGGCGACGAGCAGATCCCCTTCTTCCGTGTGCCCGACCAGACTCTGATCGCCAATGAGCGTACCTATCAGAACGGTCTGCAGGCAGATTTGGGGGCGCTGTTTGCTGCTTTCAACCAGGGATATATTCTCACAGATGACTTTTACGGCACGCCGCCGGGCAAGGGGTTGCTGGCGCGCGGGCGGGTGTTGTGGTTGCCAGAGTTGGCCGTCGGGCGGCTGGTGGAGAGGCCGGAGGAGATTGAGGGGCTGATCGAAGCGTACCGGATAGGCGGTGGGCTGACAGCGGCGACATCCCTGGCCACAGGCTACGATTTCTTGACCGATAGCGCCGTTGCTATCAGCGACACTTTCGGCGGGCAGGGTCTTGGCACAGATGCTCTCATTTCAGAGAGCTGGGACGCCGACGACCTGAAGGCGGCCTGGCCCACCGCTGCCCCCGACCTGGCCTCGGTCAACGCCCACTTTGAGCACTGGCGGGCCATCCCTGCGGATACCACGTCCGGCTATCTGGTGAATACCGACATCATCAACGCGACGGGGAATCTCAGCGGCACGTTGGGCTTTTCGATGGGCTGCCACGCCGGGCTGAACGTGCCCGACGGTGACGTGAGCAACGCGATCACTCACCCTGACCTCCCGCAAGCGCTGGCCAGCAGGGGCGGCTACTGGGTGGGCAACACGGGTTACGGCTACGGGACGGACGACGCGATTGAGGCGTCAGAGATGCTGATGTGGATGTTCGCCCAGGAGTTGGGGCGGGAGTCGAACGTGCCGGCGGGACGGGCCTTCGTGCGGGCCAAGCAGCGGTACGTTGGCAGCCTGCCCAGCGGCGGTATGAGTCTCTACCACGAAAAGGCGCTCATCGAGTCCGCCTTCTATGGCCTGCCGATGTATCGCGTCACGGTTCCTTCGCCCAAGATGCCGGCGGAGGCCGTGAACGCGAGCGTATCGTCACCGCAGCCCACCGGCGTGGGAGGCTTGTGGGCGGTGGGCGTGAACGTGCAGCCAGAGTTGACGCGGCGGGATACCGCCAACGGCAGTTACTACAGCGTCGGCGGCGAGGTGTGGGCCGGGCCGGGCCGGCCGGTCCAGCCCCGGGCCACGGTGCCGGTGACGGGACCGGCGGGGAGCGTCGCACACGGAGCGTTGCTCGTGGGCGGCAGTTATGGTGTCGAGGGCAGTTTCGATCCGCTCATCAGCCGCCCCATCACCGACGTGGTACTGCCAGAGCCCGACTTTGACGCCGCCGGCTGGTTCCCGGCCAAGCTCTTTATGGTCAATCGCTTTGGCGACCGGGACCGGCTGGTGGTCGTGCCGGGGCAGTACAAACAGCAGGGTGGGGTGGAGCGGCTGTACGGTGACCTGGAATTACTGGTCTACTATTCTGCAGATAGTAACGAGGACTTTGTGCCACCGGTGATCTGGGACACGCAGGTGGAGTGGATGACCGACACGCTTCACTTTGGGGCCACTGTGTCGGACGATGGGGGGGTCTATCGGGTGGTGGTAGCTTACGAGGAGGATGGCGTGCGCTGGAGGACGATGGACCTGGCGCGCAGCGCTGTGGGCAACGTGTGGTTCGGCGCGCTGGAGGCTTCGCCCCATAGGCTGAATTACTTTGTGCAGGCGGTGGATAAGGCGGGGAACGTCACGTTTGGGGCCAACAAGGGGTTGATGTTCGCAGCAACTCCCAATGTGTTTTACCTACCCATAGTGTTCAGAGGGGGCTGATGGCCTGTGGCGACGTGGCTGCCGGTGTGGAACGAGACGCAGGGGGAGTGCGTGTTGGGGCGTGTGCGCTGCTGCGCCAGTTTCCTCTGTCGTCTGCGGGGGCTGACGTTCCGGCGATCACTGGCCGACGACGAGGGGTTGTTGTTGGTGGGACGCCGGGAGAGCCGCACCGATGCGACAATTCACATGTTTTTTGTCTTTTTTCCCATCGCGGCGGTGTGGCTGGACGGGGATGGGCGGGTGGTGGATACTTGCCTGGCCCGTCCCTTCCGTCCGCTCTACGTCCCCCGCGCGCCAGCGCGGGACGTGCTGGAGGGGTCGCCAGCATTGTTGGAACGGGTGCAAGTAGGGGATCAATTGCGCTTTGGAGGGTAATCACGTGAAGCGAGGGATCATAGTTGGATTGGTTGTTTTGCTCTTGGCCGGGGCGTTGGCGGTGCCGTTGCATGCTTGTCCTGAGCGTAGCCGAAGGGCCCAGTCGGGCGGGCCGCTGCCGGAGACGGCTGTGCACATCGTGCAGCGGGGAGAGACGCTGTTCTCTATTGCTCAACGGTATGGCTCGACGGTAGATGCCATTACCCACGCCAACGGCATCCCCGACCCACGGCAGGTTTTCGCCGGGCAGCGCCTCGTCATTCCTGGCGGTGAGAAGGACGTCAGCGTGGAGGAGACGGTGCCCTACATAGTTCAGGCGGGTGACTCGCTGGCTTCTATCGCCCGGCGCTACTGCACGACCTGGCAGGCGCTCGTTCAGGTCAATGGTTTGCTCTCTCCCAACGCCATCTACGCGGGGCAGGTCATCCAGGCGCCGGCGCTTGACAGGCCGGCTGGTGATGAGGCTGACGGCTTCTTACCGCTGAGTGGGGGGGCGGTCTACATCGTGCGCCCTGACGATACGTTGTTCCGCGTCGCGCTGCGCTACGATGTTTCGCCGTGGACGTTGGCGGCCGCCAGCCACGTTGCGAACCCGGCGCTGATCTACCCGGGCCAGGAGTTGGCGGTCCCGGGCGAGGAGTCGAGTCTTTTGCCCGCACCCTTTGCCTCCGTCGAGGTGCAGCCGCTGCCGGCGACTCAGGGCACGGCTATGATCATCGCGGTGCGCACGACAGAACCCGTCACGTTGGAGGGCAGGCTATTTGAGCAGGGGGTGCGCTTCGCTGAGGAGGAGGGTGTGTACTACGGGCTGGTGGGGGTACACGTGTTCGCGGAACCGGGCTTGTACGAACTAGAGTTGACAGCCGTGGATGGTGATGGGCAGAGCACGGCGATTACCACCGGCGTCGTGGTCGAGGCTAAACGTTTTTATTACGAGCGGATTGATCTCCCCCCCAGCCGAGACAGCCTGCTCGATCCGGCTGCCATCGCCAGGGATCGCGAGCGTTCCGATGCAGTGCGTTACATTTTCACCCCGGATCGTCTTTGGACGGTGCCCTTTCAGCGCCCGTGCGCGGGGTCTATTTCGGCCTACTTTGGTTCACATCGCTCCTACAATGGCGGACCGTACACCAGCTACCACAGCGGCGTGGATTTCCGAGCGCCCAGGGGAACGCCTGTGTACGCGGCTGTCGCAGGCACTGTTGTGCTGGCCGAGCCGATGCTGTTATGGGGCAACGCCGTCGTGATAGACCACGGTTGGGGCGTTTTGACGGGCTACGGGCACCTTTCGACGATCGAGGTGCAGGTCGGCCAGCGAGTTGCGCAGGGTGACCTGATTGGCAAAGTGGGCAACACGGGGTTGTCTACGGGCGCGCATCTCCACTGGGAGACGTGGGTTGGTGGGAACAGCGTGGATGGCTTGCAGTGGCTGGAGCAGTTCTACGCCTGGCCGGATTCCGGTTGGATAGCGATCGGCGGTTGACGGCACACGAATCGTCCAAGCGCCAACGTCGTGGTGGTCACTGTTCTTCTGGCTGCTCGTCTGGTTGTTCCTCAATGAGTGCTCGTGCTTCGTCAGCGTGTTGGGCCGGTACCAGGATGCGCACTTCTCCCAGGCCGTCCACTGTGATGCCGATAATTGGCCCCGCACTCTCGTAGTCGAGCAGCACGGGAATACCTGCTTGTTCCAACTTGGTTTTGACGACTTGAGCCCTCAAAGGTCCTTGAGTGACACCAATCGTGGTCAACCCAGGAAAACGTGATTGCTTGTCGTGTTTCTTGCCTTTTGTCTCTTGCATCTTGCTCCTTGTTTCCTGCATCTTGCATCTTGCATCTTGCATCTTGCCCAGTATGCCTCACGTGTGTGTATTTGTCAAACTGACGCAAGCCTGGTATAATCCTGTCAGCACTTTAGGATTTAGGAGACCCTGTTTTGATTCAACGGAAAACCCAGGAACCCGCTTTCTGGGACGAGTTCACAGTCACCCCTGACGATCTTCAATACCTCAGTACCTTGCTTCTTGAGGACGAGTTACCGCGCCCGGCAGAGGAATTGGGCCGGGCGTTGGTCTTGCACCGCTGCCGGCAGGAAGAAGCGCTCATAGAGCGCGCGATGTCGAAAGGGACTGTGTATCAGCCCAAGCGCGGTTACGAGATGGATGAGCAGGTGGTCTTTCCCGCACTTGATTACACTGTGGGGAAAGTTGTTGGCGCGCGGGCTGGGCACAACCCCGAACATTGTTCGTTTCAGGTCATTCAGGTAGAGTTGGAGGGGGGCGAGACGCGCGAGTTTGCGTCAGAGTTGGCGACCGACCATGCGCTCAACCGCGAGGTGCAGGCCGGCGCGGTAGGGGAAACCGAGTTGCGTTCTCCAGAGGATCTGGCGGCGCTGTATGGGCCGCAGGTTGAGGTGGTACTGGAGAAATGTCTGGAAGCCGAGCCTGATTTCGTCCGGCTGGCGGGCAAATGGTTCCGCAGGGATCTGTTGGTGGAGGTGCACGTTGGCCACCTGAACCTGGCGGAAGCCGTGCTCGACATGGCAGGGGGTGGCCCGTTGCCAACGGACAGGCTTTTGGGCGACCTCGAGCTGCCTGAAGAGGTAACCCCACAGTTGCGCGTTTTCTCGCTGAACTTTGCGCTTCAGGAGGATGAGCGTTTCGACGAGGTGGGGCCAGCGGGCGAGGTAATCTGGTTCCTGCATTGCCTGGAGCCTGAAAACGTGAGATCGGTTCCCCGCTGGTTGAGATACGAGCCTTTGGACTACGATCCTGCGCTGCTGACCAGTGAGATGCTGGCACTGGAGCGCGCATTAGATGACGAGTGGTCGGATCTGGAGAGCTCTGCTGAGACGCCGGAACCAGCGACAATCGTATTGACCTATCCACACTGGCGATCTGGCACTCTGCCGCTTTCGAACCGGCTGACGCGCGTGTTCCCGACCGGTCGCACGCATCGTATTCGCTTCACCTTCGTGGATGGCGGGACGGGCGCGGAGATGCCGGGTTGGGTGGTAGGGGAAGGGCGCTACATTTACGGTCTGGAGGAGTGGTACAAGACTCACGAGATACCCGTGGGGGCTTATCTGGAGGTGTCGCGGGGTGAGAGGCCAGGAACGGTCGTGATTCGG
The DNA here is from genome assembly GCA_030620125.1 of Anaerolineae bacterium. The sequence continues at coordinate 1,778 of JAUXFI010000012.1, read as the reverse complement.
CGGCGCAGACGCCGCTCCAGACGAGAGTGGGTTCGGATCGCGTTGCCGGTGAAGGGCCGGTTGACCTTTGAGACGGGCAAGAGGCTCATCGCTTGCGAATACGATGAGTTGATGATCGTGGCAGAGGAGAATCGAGAAGCGATGGATTTGGTGTGGACCCGTGTACAGGATCAGGAGACTGAGTTGAGTCAATTGATTGCCGAGCTGTTTCCCGAACTGGCCAAACTGAGTCCTCAGGGGACTGTCCACGCGGCTACGCTTTACAGTACGGTCAACGTCGTCAGGCGCACACCGCCTGGGCCGTTGTTGGCAGAGTTGGTGTCCAGTGGCGTATACGCGCCGGTGGGTGACAATTACTGGGTGCTGCACGCGGGCGCCAGCGGACTTGGATCTACGAATGAATAGGGTTACCGTTCCTCCTTCACTACCAGCGCTGGTCAAGCCCACGCTTGATACGCCATTTCACGTTGACTATGGATGGTGGGAGTGGAAAGGATTTAATCTTGGCGTGGAATTGCGAGTTCACTTGTGTCAGGAACATCGAGCGATCTTTAGCGAATACCCCGACACGGAGAAGATTGACTGGATAGACGAGAAGACGGGCGAGGTGACGCAGGTGAATGGGCTGCAACACGTGCTGCAGATTCATTGTAGTAAGCAGCCCGACTATCTCAACGAGCACTTGTCGCTGGTGGACGCGGTTTTCCGGGTGTTTCTGGCGAATGGCAACAGGCCATTGACGTGCAAAGAGTTGGGCAGCGTTATCGCCCGCCCTCCGGAGAAGATTCTGCGCACGTTGGCAGGACGGCAGGTGTACAAGGGAATCCGACCGGCACGGTAAATCTAGCCGCGCTTTGATCTGTGACGCTTGCGCCGCGACAGACGTCGCGGCGTTGTTGTTCATCTACTACTACGAGACATTGGCAAGGAGGCTCCCGTGCGCGTGTTCATCGCTGGCATTATGCAGGGCTCTCGCTGCGACGAGGGAATTGAAGCCCAGGACTATCGGCGCGAGATTGCTCAAATCCTGCGCCGCCACGTTCCTGGGGTCGAGGTGCTGGACCCCCTCGAATTGCACCCCGATAGCGTAGGTTATCCTCCAGAGCAGGCCAAGCAGACGCTGCTGGAACTGGTCGAATTGGCTAGCGGAGCGGACGCGCTGGTGGCTTATGTCCCTTCGGCCAGCATGGGCACGGCTATTGAGATGTGGAAAGCGTATCAAGGCGGCGGTCGCGTTTACACCATCTCCCCGCTGGCGGACAACTGGGTCGTGCTTTCTTTCTCTGAGCGTGTCTTTCCCGATATGGCAGCCTTTGTGGCGTTCGTGGCTGGCGGGGGGCTTCGCCGTGAGTGCTCAACCGAACGGCTGGGCGGCTCCGAGGCTTGACAGGGATGTGTCATTCGATTAGAATATGAGCGCTTGCCCCAGTAGCTCAATGGACAGAGCACCGGACTTTAACAAAGGAGTGCCTGCGCAGAAATGCGCAGCGTAGAACCCCGCTATATGCTGGAACACCCTGAAGCCGCTGTCGCCACAACGTAGTCCGAGAGGACAGGCGTGAAGGCTCTAAAAAGCACAGCGGATTGGGCAATCAGCAGGGAACCCTACTCGAGAGTCGGGACTCCTCAGAGACTACACGCGGGACACCTGACCGGGTGAGACCGAAGGTGATGATATAGTCCAGACTCCAACAGCCAGAGAATAGGGCTGGCCGGGGAAACTCGGTGGGGTAGGCTAATCCGGCTGTTGCAGGTTCGAGTCCTGCCTGGGGCGTATG
>JAUXFI010000131.1 GCA_030620125.1 Anaerolineae bacterium | reverse complement strand
TGCGCCTTCTCTGCAGCCGGGCCGCTGGTCGAGGCAATGTAGATGGTGCCATCATCCTCGATGTCGATACGCACATCGCACTCTTCCTGGATGGCACGCACCGTCTTGCCACCCGTACCGATGACTGCCCCCAGTTTATCGGGCGCTATGTGCAAAATGTTCATCCGGGGCGCATAGGGCGAAAGTTCGGCCCGTGGCGTGGGGATGGTCGCTTCAATCACATCGAGAATCTGCATGCGTGCCTGGCGAGCCTGTTCCAGCGCAAGAGCCAGGATGTCGTAGGAGAGACCAGCAATCTTGATGTCCATCTGCAAGGCAGTGATCCCCGCGCGCGTGCCGGCGACCTTGAAGTCCATGTCTCCGATGTGATCTTCCAGCCCCTGGATGTCGGTCAAGATTTGATAGCGACCGTTCTCCATCATCAGGCCCATCGCGATGCCCGCGACCGGGGCCTTGATGGGCACACCGGCATCCATGAGTGCCAGTGTGCTCCCACATACGCTCGCCATCGAAGTAGAGCCGTTGGAACTGAGTGCCTCGCTGACGACGCGAAGGGTGTAGGGAAACTCGCTATTGTCGGGGATCACCGGCAGCAGTGCCCGTTCGGCCAGCGCGCCATGGCCAATCTCGCGCCGACGGGGGCCGCGCAGCGGGCGTGTCTCGCCGGTGGAGTAGGGCGGGAAATTATAGTGATGCATGTAGCGCTTGGTCTCCTCCGGCGAGAGGTCGTCCAGCATTTGCTCCTCCCGAGGCGTGCCCAGCGTGGCGACGGAAAGCACCTGGGTCTCGCCACGGGCGAAGAGGCCAGAGCCGTGTGTCCGTGGCAGCAGTCCCACCTCGGCCGAAAGATGACGGATGGTCTGGGGGTCTCGTCCATCGGCACGGACGCCTTCCTCGATCGTGCGCCGGCGGATCAGTTCGCGCTTCACTTCATCGAAGGCTTCCCTGATTGCTCCCCTGTCCCACTCCTCGCTCAAGTTCTCGGTCAGGTCATCCCGCAGCACCCTCAACCGCTCGTTGAGGTCTGTCTTGCTCGTTGCGCCGTAGATGGCCTCCGGCAGCCGGTCGCCCACCTGCTGGCGGACAATCTCGCGCAAGTCGTCGGGCAAGGCGTGGGGGGTATAGGCCCGCTTGGGCTTGCCCACTGCATCCCGCATCTCGTTCTGGGCGCGGATCACGTCTTGTATGGCCTCGTGGCCACGGCGGAGTGCCTCGACCATCACGTCTTCGCTGACTTGGTTCGCCCCGGCCTCGACCATCAGCAGGGCGTCGGCGGTGCCAGCCAGCCGCAGGTCGAGCGCGCTGTGCTCCATCTGCGAGATAGGCGGGTTGATGACCATTGCGCCGTCTATGTATCCCACGCGCACGGCTCCCACCGGCCCATCGAACGGGACGTCGGATATGGTCAGTGCCGCCGAAGCGCCGATGATGGACAGGGTGTCGGACTGGTGTTCCTCGTCTTGCGAGAGAGGGGTGATGACGATCTGCACGTCGTTGCGCATGTCGTGGGGGAAAAGGGGACGGATGGGACGGTCGGTCAACCGCATCGTCAGTGTGGCCGATTCGGTTGGCCGTCCCTCGCGGCGGAAGAAAGAGCCTGGGATACGGCCCGCCGCGTAGAGCCGCTCCTCAAAGTCCACAGTGAGGGGAAAGAAATTGATTCCCTCACGGGTAGAGCGTGACATGGTCGCCGTGACGAGCAACACTGTGTCGCCGTGGCTGACTGTGACTGCGCCGCCTGCCTGTTGGGCCAGTTTCCCGGTCTCAATGGTGACGACCTCGTCTCCCAACGTGGCGGTAGATTTGTAACTATTCATTTTTACACCTCCGTGTTTGATTGAGACCAGGCACGGAGGTCAGGGACTGGGAGGTATCTCGTAGCAGATTGTTTGTTCTCGAGCTACGTTGCACTCCCCAATTCCTGGACCTGTGCCTGGTTCCTCAGATTGTCTAACTCTCAAAAAGATACACTAAACGAGTAGATGGGTATGTCCTCCCCCGCATCTACTCGTTCGATTGACCTGCCGATGATGTGTTACCTGCGCAATCCAAGTCGCTTGATGATCTCCCTATATCGTTCAGGGTCCTTGCGGCTGAGATAGGTCAAATGACGCCTGCGTTGGCCGACCATTTTGAGCAGGCCGCGCCGGGAGTGCTCATCGTGCTTGTGTGACTTTAGGTGTTCAGTCAGTTGATGGATGCGGGTAGTCAGTAGCGCGATCTGTACTTCTGGTGAGCCGGTATCGTTGGGCGCACGACAGTACTCCTGGATGACAACTGTTTTCTCACTTTTACTCAACGGCACCACTTCCTCCTTATCGCACATGGGTGAGGTTCAATACAAGTGCCCCCCCCGACCTTGAGAAGCTATTTTACCACGATTCAGCCCTGTGCGCAAATAGCAATTAGCAGTCAGCGGTCAGCGGTTAGCGGTTAGCGGCTATCCACTAGTGTTTGTAGTTCTTCCCAAATCACGGTAGAATGGTGTACCTGGGTCGAAGGTAGTGGCCCGCCAGATGTGAGGAGTAGATTGGACGAAACGCCCGGGACGGCATTAAAGGGAGATGTGGAGGTCGCACAGGCGGCCGGCATCGTCGCGCTGGGCAACATCGCCAGCCGCGTGCTGGGGCTGCTGCGTGAGACGGTCAAGGCGGGTCTCTTCGGTGCAGGCCCCCACGTGGACGCGCTGAACGTGGCGCTCCGCGTCCCCATTACTCTCTACGATCTTTTGGTGGGCGGCATGGTCAGTTCGGCGCTCATTCCCGTCCTCTCCGACTACACCGCCCCGGAGCGGCGGGCGGAGTTGTGGCACTTGCTCAGTGTTCTGACTAGCATCGCTTCGCTGGTATTGTGCGGGTTTGTCTTGCTGGGGGAGCTTTTGGCTCCCCGGGTGATCTGGTTGCTGGTAGAAGGGCTGTCGCCCACTTACCAGGCCCTGGCGACCAATCTCCTGCGTCTGACTCTCCCTGCGGTTATCTTTTTCAGTCTGGCCAGTATCCTGTCTGGCGGTCTCTATGCTCTCAAGCGGTTCACCTTTCCTGCTTTCGGTGCTGCCATCTTTAACGCTGGCATCGTCATCGTGACGCTGGCTCTGGGCCGCCGCTGGGGGGTCTACAGCATGACGGCCGGGCTGCTGGTGGGTGCTGCACTCCAGATGGTTTTCCAACTGCTGGGGCTGCGCGATTCTCGGCTGCGCTTTGTCCTCGACTTGCATCACCCTGCGCTGCGACGCATTGGCCGCCTCTACCTGCCTATCCTGATTGGCCTGGTGGTGGACACGCTGGCGGTGCTTTTGAGTTATAACCTGGCCTCCCACACCGGCGAAGGTTCCATATCCTGGATGGAGTACGCGGCAACGATCATCCAGTTTCCCCTCGGCTTGATCGTCACTGCTATCTCAATTGCCATTCTCCCCACGCTCTCCCGGCAGGCCAGCGCCGATGAAATTGGTCCCTTCCGAGCCACCCTGACCCAGGGGCTACGGCTGGTTCTGGCCCTGATCATCCCGGCCACCTTTGGCCTGTATGTGCTGGCGAACCCTATCGTCGCCCTCGTCTTTGAGCACGGCGACTTTACGCCAGCGGACACGGTGGCGACGGCAGAGGCGCTGTGCTGCGCGCTCCTGGGGTTGATCTTTGCCGCCGTGGATCAGCCCCTCATTTTCGCTTTCTATGCCCGCAAGGATACGTTGACTCCTGCCCTGGTGGGCGTGGGGGCGACGATTCTCTATTTTCTGATGGCTCTTACTCTTTGCTGGCTGGGGGTGTTGACTTTGCCGCTGTTGGTCCTGGTCAACTCGCTCAAATTGACTGCCCACGCGCTGGCTATGCTGGTGCTGATCTGGCGGCGGATGGGCGGGCTAGGTAGTCGCGGTATGTGGCTCCTCACGCTGAAGGCCACTATCGCTTCGCTGGTGATGGCGGCGGTGACCTGGGGCATGGTGCGCGCTCTGGCGATGGTGCCGCTGCCGGGGTTGCTGGGGGAACTGCTGGTTGTGGGCGGAGCTGGGGGTATCGGGGTGGTAGTCTACGGGTTTCTGGCTTTGCTGTTGAGAGTTGATGAGATTCACCTGATCCGCGCTGTCGTCAACGATGGCCTGAACCGCTTGACGGGGCGTGGGCGGTAGATTATAATGCTGAATGTGAAACGTGACGAGGATTCGTGGGGGATACGATTGGGGATTGAGCAGATTCAACCGGTTCGCCCGGAGCGATACGACGAGGCGTATTTTTTAGGCGCCTGCGAGGGGTACACAGAGTTCATTGCCAGCGAGGGAGCGCACCTTTCGCGCCGGTTGAGCCAGGCGTTTGAGGTGGCCCAAGTCGGCCCTGGGATGAGTGTGCTCGACGTTGGCTGCGGGCGCGGCGAGATTTTGCGCCACTGTGCAAAGCTGGGAGCGCGGGCTTGTGGGGTGGACTATGCGCCGGTGGCGATGTGCATGGCGCGGGACGCTGGGAATGTTTACCAGGCCAACGCCAAGCAGTTGCCCTTTCCCAGTGCCTCTTTCGACCGCGTGCTGATGTTCGACCTGGTTGAGCACCTTCATCCGTGGGAGCTGGACCAGGCGCTGGCGGAGGCGCGGCGCGTGCTGCGGCCCGACGGACGGCTCATCATCCACACCGCTCCCAACGTGTGGTACGACCGGTACGCCTACCCGTTGGTGCGGTTGGTGCGCACGCTGATGGGGCAGGGGGCGAGATATCCGCAAGACCCCCGCGCCATCATACCGGCCAACCTCGACGTGCACGTGAACGAGCAGAGCGTAGCCAGCCTGCGGCGGGTGCTGCAGCGGGCGGGGTTCCGTCCCCAGGTGTGGCTGGACACGCCCCCACAGAATCGGGACGAGGGTTGGGCCTTCCGGGTTACCCGCCACATCCTGTTCAACTGGCCGCCCTTTTGCTGGTTCTTTGAGCGGGAGGTGTTCGCGGTGGCGAGGGTGTCGCTGTCATGAAAGACCGTCGCACGGTTGACGAACTATCCATAGCAGAACTTGAAAAGGTTCTGCGCATCCGCAAGCGGGAGGCGCGGGTGGAGCGTTTGCGCCAATTGGGCAAGGGGGCTGGGGAGGGCGGCTTTGACCCGCTGGCTCCAAAGCTGGTTGAGCCTCAACCGCTGCCTTTGCCGGTGGGCCACCGGCGCTTTGAGGGCACAGGGGCCACGGCGCAGTACCGGCCCCAGACGGTGGATGAGTCGGTTGCAGGAGAGGAACCCAGCCGGCAAACGCGCCGGATTCGCTGGGATTGGCTGCGCGACAAGAGCCTGCTGGTGGTTGAGTTGGCCGTGCTGGCGGCGTTGATCCTCGTGTTGGTCAGTTCGTTGGCGACGCTGCGCGAGATCAACGAGGCGTCCGGCCAGGCTCAGCAGGCTCAACTGGATACTCTACCTACTCCTACACCCACTCCACTCATCCAGGTGGTCGTGTTGCCGGGGGGCCACACGCCGCCCGATTCGCTGGGGGGGGCTGTGCCGCAGGAGATCCCTGCTCACCTGCGCGATCTGGTGAACGCGATCACGCCGCTGCCTATGCCCACACCGGGGCCGGAGCAGGCCACACGCATCCAGATCCCGGCCATCGCAGTAGATGCCCCAGTCATAGAAGGGGATGATTGGGAATCGCTCAAGCAGGGAGCCGGCCATCACGTGGGCAGCGCCAATCCGGGTGAGAGCGACAATTGCATCATCTCGGCCCACAACGACATCTTTGGCGAGATATTCCGTACCCTGCCAGACCTGGGACTGGGCGACGAGGTTTTCGTCCACACCGCCAGCCAGGTCTACCGTTACGTCGTCACCCAGAAGCGTTTCATTGAGCCAACGGAGGTGAGCGTGATGTATCCCGCTTCCAGCCCGGTGCTGACGCTCATATCTTGTTACCCGTATGGGATTGACACACACCGCATC
>JAUXFI010000119.1 GCA_030620125.1 Anaerolineae bacterium | reverse complement strand
TCGCAAGGGTTCAGTCAACCTTGCGAAGGTTGCGAATAGCCTTGTCGCCGGGGCAACTTTTGGTAGGCAAGGACGCTCTTGGCCCGCAGGTTCTCACCAAACCTTCGCAAGGGTTCTGCTTTTTGAGTTGGGCCCGAGATCATTTTGCAGAACGGGTATGTATATTTGACACTGTATAGGACTTGTGATATAGTGTGTTGGCAGTTCGCTGCAACATCGTTGAGGTATTGTTTCCCTGCCGGTTGAGGCTGGCCCAGCAAGTGGGCACAGGAGTCGTAGATGGTCAAATCACGCTCGGAGCTGATGGTAGATCGGCTGCGAGACCTGCAGGCGAGTACACCTGACGTTGAGGCATCGGCTATCGTCAGCGTGGATGGCCTGATCATGGCCTCTGCCCTTCCGGCGACGGTAGAGGAGGATAGAGTGTCGGCGATGTCGGCCGCCATGCTCTCTCTGGGCGAGCGTATCGCTGGCGAGTTGGGGCGTGGTTTGCTGAACCAGGTCTATATCAAGGGTAACCATGGTTACGTCTTGCTGACGTCGGTGGGTGAGGAGGCTGTGCTCACAGTGCTGGCACGTGAAGGGGCCAGGCTGGGCCTCATCTTTCTGGATATGCGGCGGGCGGCCGCTGACCTGGCTGTTCTTCTCTGAGATTTGGTGATCTTGGATTTGGTGATCGTTTTCGTTCTTGTGTGGGGAGGGTCGCCCTCAAGTGGCCCTTCCCATTTCTCTTTAGTGTCCATTTGAAGGCCAGGCAGGACAGCCAGAGCGCGTTTCCGGATGGGTTCTTGAAGCCAGGTGAGGGGGATATGCGCAAGTACATTTTCTGTACCGGTGGGGTACTCAGCAGCGTGGGCAAAGGCGTGGTGGCGGCCTCCGTCGGGCGGGTGTTGAAGGCTCGGGGTGTGCGCGTCTCCATCCAGAAACTCGATCCTTACATCAACGTGGACCCGGGGACGATGTCGCCCTACCAGCACGGCGAGGTCTTTGTCACCGACGATGGGGCCGAGACTGACCTGGACCTGGGGCACTATGAGCGTTTCATTGACGAGAACCTGACCCACGCCAGCAACGTCACTGCCGGCCAGGTATACGCGGAGGTCATTGCTCGGGAGCGGCGGGGCGACTTTTTGGGCGGCACCATCCAGGTCATCCCGCATATCACCAACGAGATCAAGCGGCGCATTGCGTTGGTCGGTGAGCAGAGTGGGGCGGAGGTGGTGATCGTCGAAGTCGGCGGTACGGTCGGTGACATTGAGGGGTTGCCCTTCCTCGAGGCGTTGCGGCAGATGCGGCGGGATGTCGGCTCTGAGAACACGCTCTACATCCACGTCACTTTTCTGCCCCACGTTGGCGCTACCGGCGAATTGAAAACCAAACCCACGCAGCATAGCGCGCGCGAACTGCGCTCCATCGGCATCCAGCCCGACGTCATCATCGCTCGCGCTGACCACCCGGTGGATGATGCGCTGTGTGACAAGATCGCGCTCTTTTGCGACGTCGAGCGGCGGGCTGTCGTCCCACTGGTGACCACGCCGCTGTTGTACGAGGTTCCGCTGACACTGGAGCAGGCCGGGCTGGGCGACTTTGTCGTCGAACGGCTAAAGTTGAACGTGGGTGTCCCTGATCTGGGAGAGTGGCACGATCTCGTGAACCGCATCCGCGTTCCCAAGACATCGCTACCCATTGCCATCGTCGGGAAATACGTCGAGCTCCACGACGCCTACATCAGCGTGCGTGAGGCGCTGTATCACGCCGCCCTGGCGCACGGGTGGGACGTTGATGTGCACTACATCAGCTCCGAGGCGCTGGAGCGCGGCCGGGGCTGGGATGAACTGGGAGAGGTGGCTGGTGTGGTCGTGCCTGGCGGCTTTGGCGAACGTGGCATCGAGGGCAAGATCTCCACGGCGAGTTGGGCGCGGGAGAACCGGACCCCCTACCTGGGGCTGTGCCTGGGCTTGCAGGTGATGATCGTCGAGTTGGCCCGTCGTGCCCTGGGCAGCGATGAGCCGAACAGTACCGAGTTTGACCCTTGCACCAGGTATCCCGTGATTGATCTGATGCCCGATCAGCGAACGATCGTGGATATGGGGGGCACGATGCGATTGGGTCTGTACCCCTGCCGCCTGGTGCCCGAGACGAAAGCGGCTGTGGCTTATGGCGAGTCGGATGTTCGAGAGCGGCATCGCCACCGCTTCGAGGTCAACAATGCCTACCGTGACCTGTTGACGGAGGCGGGGCTCGTGTTTTGCGGGCTTTCGCCCGACGGGCGATTGGTCGAGATCGCCGAGTTGGCTGATCATCCCTTTATGCTGGGCAGCCAGTTTCACCCCGAGTTCAAATCCCGTCCTACTCGACCGCACCCTCTTTTCAAAGCCTTCATCGCCGCGGCCATAGCCCGGTACGAGGATACGCTGTCGCCAACTGCTGGCGACTAGCCACCAACTGCTGATTGCCGCTCTCGTACACGCTTGGCGCATGCCCGTACCTGTGCTATAATCACATTGCATTTGTGAAATGGAGGGAACGTTTTGCGGCGTAGAACTGGATGCATTGCCTGGCTTGTTATCATTGGCGCTGTTGTGGCGCTCTTTCTCACGTGGCAGTACTTTGGCTACCTCTCGGCCAGCCGCACTCTGCCCGCTGGGATGACGATGGCTGGCCTCTCGGTGCAGGGGATGACGCCCGAACAGGCGCTCAACGCTCTCGAGGTGGCCTTTGCCACGCCCGTGGAGATCACATATCAGGAGCACGAGTTGTCCCTATCTCCCGACAGCGCCGAGTTGCGTTACAACGCCGAGGAGACGGCGGCCAATCTGGATGCTGTGCTGGCTGCGCAGGGCGGGCTTGATGGCTTCGTCGCTCACGTGCTGCGCCACTCGCCCGACCCAGTGGATGTCCCCGTAGCGGTCAGCTACTCGGACGAGCGACTCTACGGCTTCCTGGCCCGCGTTGCGAACCAGTACGACCGGCCACCGCAGGAGACGGTTCTGCTCCCGGACAGCCTGACCGTCCGCCCTGGTCAGCCGGGCTACGAACTGGATGTCGAGGCGTCTCGTGCCCGGCTCGTAAAAGTTTTGGTCTCGGCTACCGATAGCCAGGTCGAATTGGTCGTGTGGGCAGGGGAAGCTCCTCTGCTGAGATTGGATGCGCTGGGTCAATTGATCGAGTCCCTCTTGGGTGAGCACGAGGGGCTGGTAGCGGGTGTCTTTGTCAAGGACCTGCAGACTGGGGAAGAGCTAGAGTTCAACGCTGGCGTCGCCTATGATGGATTGGGTGTGCTAAAGATTGCCATCTTGGAGGAAGCCTATCGCGTTCGGGATCTTCCCCTCGACCCCGAGACGACGGACTGGTTGAGCGATACGATGGGCACTGACAATGGTAGCGTTGAAGCCAATCTTTTGCTGAACGAGGTCATCGGCGACGGCGATGGCTACCAGGGCGCCGAGAATCTCACTGTCTCGATGCGTTACCTGGGATTGGGCAACACCTTTATGGCGGCGCCTTACGATGAGGAGGTCACACTGGCTATCGTCACCCCGGCCAATTCCCGTACCGACGTCACCACCGAACCTGACGCCCGTATGCAGACCACACCGCTGGACGCGGGATTGCTGTTGGAGATGATCTATCAGTGCAGCCACGACGGTGGTGCGCTGATGGTCGCTTACCCTGATGCGTTTACCACTGTTGAGTGCGCTCAGATGATCGAGTGGATGAGTATGAATCGCATTGACGCCTTCGTCGAGGCCGGGGTTCCGGTGGAGACTACAGTGGCGCACGGGCATGGCTGGGCCAGCGATACCCACGCTGACGCGGCGCTCGTGTTCAGTCCGGGTGGCGATTTTGTGCTGGTCACTTTTCTCTACCGGCCCGAATGGCTGGAATGGGAGGAGGGCGCGGCTCTGATTGCCGACATTGCCACAGCGACTTTTAATTACTTTAATCCCGTACAATGAGCGCCCGCCGTGTCTTCTCAATACCTTGGGGCAAGGGCAGCGTAGGGCGGTTTTGCTAACCGCTACAGGGTCGGATAGCAAATCCGACCTACTTTCGCCCCAGCTTTTTGAGAAGATAGCGCCCGCCAGATTGCGTGTTTGCCCGTTTGGTTCTATAATTGACGATACTTGGCGTAGTAGCCACAGTAACAGGACTAGGACTGCGAGAGCGTGTATGAAGTCCCTTGCGACTCGTCACATTAAAGGCTTGTCTTCCGATAAACCTCCCGCACAGGAGCCAGTGCCTGAGGAGAGACCAAAGGCCTCAGCCTCTCCAGAGGGGCTGGGCACACAACGTATTTCCATCCCAGACCAGCCCCCCAGGCGTGTCGATGGCTGTCTGCCCAACGGTCACTTGCTTCAGAACCGCTATCGCATCATAGAAGTGGTGGGGGCTGGCGGCATGAGCGCCGTCTACAAGACACAGGACCTGCGCTTTCCCAATGTCACTCGACTGTGTGCCGTCAGGGAGATGACTAGCACCACTACTGATCCCCAGGTGCGGGCCATGATGGTGCGCAATTTCGAGCGTGAAGCCAACATCCTCGCCACCCTCAGTCACCCGGCCATTGTTCAGGTCTATGACTACTTTACCGAAGGTGAACGCAGTTACCTCGTCGTCGAGTTTGTGAAGGGCAAGGATTTGGAGGCTGTCTTGGCTGAGACCGAGGGTTTCTTGCCAGAGGTACAGGTGGTGCTTTGGGCCATTCATGTCTGCGAAGTGCTGAGTTATATGCATGGCCGCGAACCGCGGCCGACGATCTATCGTGACCTTAAGCCTTCCAATATCATGCTGGATGACCAGAACCGCATTCGGTTGGTGGATTTCGGAATTGCCCGCGTCTTCCAGAGCGGTCAGAAAGGCACGATGATTGGCACCGAGGGTTACTCGCCGCCGGAGCAGTACCGGGGCATTGCCGAGCCGCGGGTGGATATTTATGCTCTGGGAGCCACGATGCATCATCTGCTCAGCAAGCAGGACCCGCGATTGGAGCCGCCGTTTTCTTTCCACGAGCGGCCAATCCACAAGACAAATCCTGTCGTCTCCCGTGAACTGACGGAGGTTATCAACCGGGCACTGGAGTATGACATCAACAAGCGCTACGGTTCAGCGGAAGAGTTGCAACGCGCGTTGATGAGTCTCAGTTCGGCCCGTGGCATAGGCGGGACGGGGCATTTTGGCACTTCTGCCTTTGCCGGCGGCGATGTTATGGCCTTGTGGCGTTTCGCCTGCGAGGACGAAATCCGTTCTTCACCAGCGGTGCACAACGACACTGTTTACATTGGCTCATACGATCACAATCTCTACGCCGTCAGTGCCGAGAACGGCAAGTTCCTGTGGAAGTATGCCACCGACGGTGGTATTGCTTCGTCGCCCTGTGTGCATGAAGGGCGTGTGTTTGTCGGTTCTGAGGACCGGGTGCTCTACGCGATTGGCGCGGATACGGGGCGTCTCATGTGGACTTGCCCGACGCAGGGCAGTGTGTGGTCTTCACCCCGGTCTGCGTTTGGTCACGTATTCTTTGGCTCAGACGACCGGCATCTCTACGCAGTCAACATCCACAGCGGACGCATCGCCTGGGCATACGAGACGGATGGACCGGTGCGTTCGTCACCGACCATCGGAAATGAGGCCGTCTACGTGGGCTGTGAGGGGGGTATGGTCCATGCTGTGGACATCAGTGGTCAGTTGCGTTGGCGCTTTCGCGCCCGGCGGGGTGTGACCTCCTCCCCTGCCTTCACCGAGGAGATGGTCTACGCGGGCTGCCAGGACTGGCATGTCTACGGCCTGGATATTCGTTCGGGTTGGTCGGTGTGGCGCTACCGCACCAACGGGCCGGTCGTGTCCTCACCTGCGATCATCGAAGGGCTGGTCATCATTGGCTCAGTTGATGGCTGTCTTTATGCCCTGGATGCTGAAGGCGGGCACCTCGTTTGGCGCTACACTACGGATAGTCAGGTGACCTCCTCTCCGGCTGTGGCTGAAGGGGTGGTATACTTTGGCTCGGTAGATGGGGCGGTCTATAGCCTGGACGCCCTGACGGGTAACATGCGATGGCGCTTTCAGACTGACGGGCCGGTGACGTCGTCACCCACGGTGGTGGACGGCGTGGTCTACGTTGGATCAACCGATCGTTATGTGTATGCGCTTCCTGCCTGATGCTTGTTGTGTCACAGGGTCGCGCTGTTTGGTAGGAGAGAATGGTTATGCAATTCCTACGCAATCTCCTAGGGCTGGAGAAGAAGGTTGCTCCTCCTCCGCCCTCTCCGGCCCCGGCCCCGGCTGCGGTGGTTTCTGCCCAGACCAGGCTCAAGGTCGGGTGGACTACTGACGTAGGCAAAGTGCGCCGTCGCAATGAGGATACGGCGCTGGT
>JAUXFI010000166.1 GCA_030620125.1 Anaerolineae bacterium | reverse complement strand
GTTTCCCACACCTGCCCGCTCGCAGCCACCGTCCCGGGGGCGTCCCACACGAGGTTCGTCCGGCTAACCCGCCCTCGAGACGAGGGCTCGGAGCATTCCGGACAGGCTACAAGTTCGACGAGGATTGAGGCGAGGATTGTAATGTTTCACACCCTTCGTTTTCGCCTGACCGTGACACTCATTTTGGTGGTCGTAGCAGCGGTGGGGATCGTGGCGTTCTTCGGCACTATAGTCACCACCAGGATGTTCACTCGCTACGAGGAACACGGGGGGATAATGCGTCACAGGCGCTTCGAGACACTCCTGGCCCAACACTATGCCCAGAACGAGAGTTGGGCCGGCGTGCAACCTCAGGTCGAGCGCCTGGGGCAGATCACAGGGGAACGGATTGTCCTGGCCGACGAGGAGGGACAGATCGTCGCCGACTCTGCAGGGGAACTGGTCGGGCAGCCCGTGAGGCAGGACTGGGACGGACCGGCGACGCTGATTACATACCACGAAACGACGGTGGGGGCACTCTACACTAATTTCCTCGGCTGGGGCACTGCTCCAGGGCCTGTCCTGAGCGAAGCCGAAGGGCCTGTCCTGAGCGAAGTCGAAGGAAACGAAACGTTTTTGGCACCCGTCAACCGCGCCCTGCTGCTGATCGCCGTGGCTGCCGGCCTCAGTGCTATACTGCTTATCCTGGGTCTCTCGCGCCGCATCCTCGCGCCGGTGGAGACGCTGACGGCAGCCGTACGACGAATGGAGGCGGGGGACCTGAGCCAGCGTCTGGAGATCACGTCCCGGGACGAGATCGGCGATTTGGCCCGGGCCTTCAATCGGATGGCCGACGGGCTGGCCCAACTCGAAGAACTGCGCCGCAACATAGTGACCGACGTGGCTCACGAGTTGCGCACCCCTCTTTCCAACATCCGGGGCTACCTGGAGGCACTACAGGATGGCGTGGTGGAGCCGGATAGGCGCGTCATTGACTCTCTTTACGAAGAGGCTATACTTCTCAATTGCCTGGTGGACGACCTGCAGGATCTATCCCTGGCCGAGGCAGGACAGTTGCGGCTGGAGCGCCGGCCGGTGGCCCTGGCCGATGTAGTGGATAGAGTAGTCGAGGCAGCCCGTCCCCGGGCGGCGGCCAAGGAGATAACGTTGCAGGTTGACCTGCCGGAGGACCTACCCCTCGTGGACGTTGACCCCCAGCGGACCGGCCAGGTATTACGCAACCTGCTCAACAACGGGCTGACCCACACAGGGCCGGGCGGGGAGATCGCCGTTACTGGCCAAGTCGAGGGTCAATGGGTTGAGGTCAGCATCCGGGACACGGGAGTGGGCATCGCTCCCCAGGACCTGCCGCACGTCTTCGAGCGCTTCTATCGGGGCGACAAGTCACGGTCGCGGGCCACCGGTGGGGCGGGGCTGGGGTTGGCCATCGCCAGGCAACTGGTCGAAGCCCACGGGGGGCGGATCACGGTGGAGAATGAAGTCGGTCGCGGGACAGAGTTCACCTTCACGTTGCCGGTGAATGGAGAATAGAGATTAGAGATTGGAGGTTAGAGATATGCAAAAACTACGCACGTTGAGCCGGGTCTTGCTGATGGTATTGGTGACTGTGCATCTAGTCACGTGGTATGTCCTGGGCATCCACGCTGTGGGCAGCATCGGGATCGAGGCGCTCTTCTCCGGCCTCTCGCGGGGGGTGATCAACGCCGGGTTCATCTTCTGGATGCTGGTGTTCGGTTCGGCGTTGCTCCTGGGGCGGGTTTTCTGCGGCTGGTTCTGCTGGTTCGGGGGCTACCTGGACCTGATCGAGTGGGGAATTGGCAGGCTGAAGATCAAGATTCCGCGCCGGATACTGCTTTACCTGGGAATTTTACCCTTCGTCGGCCTGGCGATAAAGACTTACAGCACCTTGCTGGAGAAATGGATTCTTCAAGGCTTCCCGGCCACCTTCACGTTCCGGCTGGCCGATGTCGAGCCCTGGGGCGGCCAGCAGACCGGCATCTCCATCCTGATAACGCTGATCACGTTTGGGCCGGTGCTCCTCTTTGTCTTCGGCCGGCGGGCATGGTGCCGCTACCTGTGCCCCATCGGAGCGATGCTCAAGATTTTCAGCAGAGTGAGTCTAGGTAAGGTGCGACTGGTGAACGATGAATGTATCGGTTGCGGGAAGTGTAACCGCAGTTGCGTCATGGAGGTGGACGTGATGGGCGAACTCAAGGCCCACGGCGAGGTGCGCAGCCTGGACTGTATCCGTTGCCTCAAGTGCACCGACGAGTGCCCCAACAAGGCGATTGCCTTCAGTCTGAGCCGCAAAGAAGCATCAATGTCTGCCGATGCCGCGGCCAGGGCCGAGAAGCCTTCCCTCAAGCGGAGGAAACTGTCCGCCTTCGATGTGATCATCACCGTATTGTGGGTCAGCGTGACGTTGACTCTTACCCTCTCCGGTGTACGCCAGAACGCCTCACAGGCAATCAAATCGCTCATGACGCCGGGGCTGCTGGTGGTGATCTACGGCCTCGTATTGATGGGACAAAAGGCCTGGAGTAGATTTGGGAAGAAGGAGGAATGAACAAGGCCGAAACACTCAAGACCGTCCGTAACCTCACGCCGGACGAGGTGCTATTCTCCCCGGCGGGCAGGCTCAAGATCGCCCTCCTGCAACTAGTCGCCCGGTTGCTGCCCGGCCGTTTTGCCGTCTGGCTCTCGCTGCTGGACGACGGACGGCTGGAGCGGCAGGTGCGGATCAAATTCGGCCCTCGTTCCCTTTTCCCCGGCAGCAGCGGTTACGACGTTCCCCGCTTGCACCTGATCGTGGAGCGCCGGGATTGGCTGGCCCTGCAGGAGGACGCACTACAGGCGATTCAACAAAGCCCGGACAGTTCTCCATCACCGCAGGAGCAGCCCAAGTCCGGCCTGTCGCTCAAACCCATTTTTGACCTGCTGCGCCGGCTCGACCGTGACCTGGCCGGTGTGCGCGGCCGCATCCGGATCAACATCCTCGAGCCCGACCACACCCGCACGCTGACCCTGGCGCTCAACGACGACGCCCTTCCCCCAGCCCTGACAGGTAACTTCTTCGACGTGGACGTTCCCCGCCCGGTGCTCGACCGCGTCCTGTCCGGCGAACTGGACTTGAGCAGCGCGCTCCTGCGTGGCCGCATCCACGCCGGCGGCGACACGGAGTTGGCGGCGCGACTGGTGAACGTATTCAACCCGCCACCTGCGCACACGCCCAGCCTGTCCACGCCCAACACCTACGTCGGCCTCAGCGACCATCCCCTCGACCGGAAAGCGATCAACTTTGATAACGTCTTTGACCTCTTTGGCGCTCCACCCCGCACGGCGGCCTGCGTGTTGCGGGTGACTCTCTACGAACGGCGGGGCAATAGTTTTGTCTTTCGCGCTCGCGGCTACGACGTTTACCACAACCGTCGTATGGAGATGGATCACACCTACGTCACCGACGACGAGATGACCTACACCGAGATGACCTGGCGCATAGACTTCCTGCAGGCTGGCGCCTACCGGGTGCGCCTGGCCATGGGCGACCACGTACCCGATAACGTCACCCCCATGGTCGTTGGTGACATCGCCGACCCGCAACTCGAGGTCACGTTCGAAGAGCACCCCGACCACTATCTACTGGGCACCAGCGCGCTGTGCCTTAAGGTGTACCGCGAGGACTTTCGCACCGAGGTGCTGGACACCGCCGGGCACAAAGTGACCGAGGTCGGCGGGAGGCAAAAGACGCTCTTTTCGACGGTGCTCGACTCCTTCCCCACCGGCCTGATCCACGACGACGAGACGGGGCTGGACTTCGCGCTGGAGAACTTCACGCTGGCCCCCGGCGAGGCGGTCTACGGCTTTGGTGAGCGGTTTTCCACACTGAACAAACGCGGGCAGACGGTGGGGTTATGGGCCACTGACGGCCTGGGCAACACCAGCGGCCGCACCTACAAGAATATTCCCTTCTTTATGAGCACCGCCGGCTACGGCGTCTTCGTCAACCACGTCCTGCCCATGACATTTTTCGTCGGCAGCCGTTCCTACGTCCACAACCTGCTGATGGCCGAGGGGGATAGCCTCGACTATTACTTCTTCTACGGCCCGTCGCTCAAAAAGATCGCCAGCGACTACACCGACCTGACCGGCAAGTCGCCCGTGCCGCCCAAGTGGTCGTTCGGGCTGTGGGTCTCGCGCATCAGTTACGACAGCCAGGAAGAGGTCATAGAGACGGCCTGCCGGCTGCGCGCCGAACGTTACCCGGCCGACGTGATCAACGTGGACACCAACTGGTTTGAAGGAGAGTGGCAGTGCGACTACCGTTTTGGGCCGCGCTTTCCCGACCCGGCCGGTATGTTCCGCCAACTGCGGGAGAAACGCTTCCGCGTCTGCCTGTGGCAGTGGCCCTACGTCTGCGAGCACCTGGACATTTTCGAGGAAGCGCAGGAGAAGGGCGTGCTGGCCGAGGGGGGCAACTTTGACATGCTGCTCTTCAAAGCGCGCACGATTGACATGTCCAAACCCGAGGCCGTGCAGTGGTACCAGGCACAACTGCGGCGTCTTTTCGAACTGGGGGCTGCGGTGATCAAGGTGGACTTCGGCGAGCACGTCCGCGACTACGAGCGTTACCAAGGTTACTCCGGTCGGGAGATGCACAACCTTTACCCGCTGCTCTACAACCAGGCCGCCTTCGAGGTCACCAAGGAATACTTTGGCCAGGGTATCATCTGGGCGCGTAGCGGTTACGCTGGCTCGCAGCGTTAC
>JAUXFI010000036.1 GCA_030620125.1 Anaerolineae bacterium | reverse complement strand
TAACTGCTAACTGCTAACGGCTAACGGCTGATCGTCGGTTGACAGTTTCCCCCCTTCCGGCTACAATACCGCCCAACCTGGAGGGGGTAAAGGGACCTATGGCAAAAATGACCAGCGCCCAAGTGCGCCAGAGTTTCCTCGATTTCTTCGCCGGCCGCGGGCATACGATCGTGCCGAGCGCCAGCCTGGTGCCGGTGGACGATCCCACGCTGCTGTTCACCAACGCGGGGATGAACCAGTTCAAAGACGTCTTTCTGGGAGTGGGAAGCCGGGACTATGCCCGCGCTGCCGACACACAGAAGGTTATGCGCGTCTCTGGCAAGCACAACGACCTGGAGGAGGTGGGGCGCGATGGCTATCACCACACCTTTTTCGAGATGTTGGGCAACTGGTCCTTCGGCGACTATTACAAGAAAGAGGCTGTCGCCTGGGCCTGGGAACTCTTGACCGAGGTGTGGGGGTTGCCCAGGGAGCGGGTGTGGGCTACTGTCTTTAAGGATGAATTGGGTGAACTGGAGACCGACGAGGAGGCGGCCGGCTATTGGCGGTCGGAGACGGGCATCTCTCCTGATCAAATCCTGTACTTTGGTCGCAAGGACAACTTTTGGGAGATGGGCGACACCGGCCCCTGCGGGCCGTGCAGCGAGATACACTTCGACCGTGGCCCCGAGTTCTGCGACAAACAAGGGCTGCCGGGTCACGTTTGCCAGGTCAACGGCGATTGCGGCCGCTTCTTTGAGCTGTGGAACCTGGTTTTCATCCAGTACAACAGGGATGCCGGCGGTACTCTGCACTCGCTGCCGGCCAAGCACGTGGACACCGGTTTGGGCTTTGAGCGGCTGGTCGCCGTGTTGCAGGATGCAGCTTCCAACTATGATACCGATCTGTTCGTGCCCATCATCAAGCGCGTGCAAGAGATGATGGGCCACACCGATGCCCAGGTAGAGGAGAACCTCGTCTCCTACCGTGTCATCGCCGACCACGGGCGGTCGGTCACGTTCCTCGTTGGCGACGGCGTCATGCCGGGCAGCGAGGGACGCCGCTATGTGCTGCGCATGATCCTGCGCCGCGCAGCCCGCTTTGGGCGCAAGCTCGGCTTTACCCAGCCCTTTCTGGCTGAGGTTGCCCAGGTCGTGATTGAGACGATGGGCGCTCAATTCCCCGAACTCGCGAGCCGCCGCCAGTTCATCCTCACCACGATCACTCAGGAGGAGGAGCGCTTCCTGCGCACGCTCGACCTGGGCCTGGCGCGGCTGGACGAGGCACTGGCGGAAGTGGAGGCGAGGGGCGAGAAAGTCTTGCCCGGCGACGTGGCTTTCCGGCTCTACGATACGTTTGGCCTGCCGCTGGAGATCACGCGCGACGTGGCCGAAGAGCGGGGACTGAGCGTGGATGAGGTTGGCTATCAGGCGGCGTTGGAGGAGCAGCGAGAGCGTGCCCGGAAGGTGGGTGCGTTCGAGGCTTTCGACGAGGAGACGCTGGCGCGTTACCAGGGAATTCTGGCGGGCTTGCAGGAGCAGGGTCGCCTGGGCGAGAGCGGCGTCGAACACGACCCCTATTCGACCACTGAGGTAGAGACTACGGTTGCGGCAATCCTATGCGATGGGAGGCCGGTCGAGTCGGCCAAAAAAGGCGACCAGGTCGAGGTGGTATTGCCCTTGACCTGCTTCTACGCTGAGGCTGGCGGCCAGGTCTCTGACGCCGGCTTTATCGTCGCTTACCCCCCCCTGCCCCCCCCTGGGGGGGGGGGAGAAGAGGGAGAGGTAGGGGAGCCTACCTGGAGGGTCGCTGTGCAGGATGTGCGCCAGCCGATCCCTGGCCTGATCGTTCACGTCGGCGTGGTGACGTTGGGCCGGCCCCGGGTCGGCGACGGTGTCCGGGCTAGCGTGGACGGCGAGCGACGGATGGACATTGCCCGCAACCACACCGCCACGCACCTCTTGCACAGGGGGCTGCGCCACGTCCTGGGCGAGCACGTGCAGCAGGCCGGGTCGCTGGTAACGCCTGACCGGCTGCGTTTTGACTTTACACACCCGGCTGCGCTGACCGAGGACGAGTTGGACGCGGTGAATCGTTTCGTCAACGAGGCCATCCTGGCAGACTATCCGGTGCACACCGCCGAGGAGCGGTATCGCCAGGCCGTGAGTGAGGGGGTCATTGCGCTCTTTGGCGAAAAGTATGGTGACACCGTGCGTGTCGTGCGTGTTGGACGACCGGGCGAGCCTTTTAGCCAGGAGCTCTGCGGCGGCACTCACGTGAGCGAGACGGGCGTGATTGGCCTGTTCCACATCTTTTCCGAGGAGGGTGTGGCGGCGGGGGTACGTCGCGTCGAGGCGGTGACCGGCCATGGGGCGGTGGAATTGGTCGTGCGTCAACTGGGCGTTCTCCAGCGCGCGGCGGCCTGTCTGGGGGTCCCGCCCAACGAGGTGGATGACAGGGCATTGGGGTTGCTGGGTGAGCTGCAGTCGTCCCGCAAGGAGATCGCGCGCCTCCAGCAGCAACTGGCCAAGCGCGAGTTCGAGGCACTGCTGGAGCGGGTACAGTTGGTGGCAGGTGTCTCATTGTTGAGCACTCGAGTGGCCGCGCCCAGTATGGAAGTGTTGCGCGAGATGACCGACTGGTTCCGCGACCGTATAGGCTCCGGTGTCGTCGTCCTGGGCACGGTGCTGGGCGAGCGGCCCGCGCTCGTCGCTGCCGTCACTCCCGACCTGGTGGAGCGCGGCGTGGACGCGGTCGGGCTGGTGCGCAGCGTGGCTCGTATCGTGGGGGGCGGTGGAGGTGGCAAGCCAACTCTGGCCCAGGCGGGTGGCCGTGACGCCAGCCAACTTGATGAGGCGCTGCGCCAGGCTCCTCGTATACTGGAGCAGCAGTTAGCAGTCAGCAGTTAGCAATCAACTGCGGCTAACTGCTAACTGCTAACGACTAACGGCTAATCATGGGTTTTGGAACCTGTTCAGTTGTAGAGCTACAATCTCAGGATGACGTTACCTCGGTCCGGCATCGGTTCAGTTGGCTGGATAGAGGTCGCGTCGTGCTTGTTCTCCCGTGGGATATACACTTCCTCTCCCGCGAGTTGGACTTTGACCTCCTGCGGCGCGAGACCGAGCGGCGGCAGTTGGAGGTCGCCATCGTCTCCATTGACCCTGACCGGCGGGCGCTGGCGCGTGGGTGTGGCTTTCCGGCCTTCTCCAGTGTCGAGGAGGCGCAGGAGACCACGGTGTGGCGTAGCCGTCCCTCGGAGCGAGTGGAACCGCCGCCGCGCCACTGGTGGGAGAGGGAAATTGTCCTACGACCCCGAGCTGTTCGCCCCCGCGCGCGGTGGCTCGATTGGGTCAAACTGGGCATTCGTTTTGCTATCTTTTTACTATCGCTTCTGATCCTCGCCGGCGGCGCCTACATTGTTGTGCCCAGCGGTGCGGTGACACTCGTGCCGGCCGGGAGGGAGTTCAGCACCATCGTGCCGGTGTCGGTTGATCCCGACGTCGAGACGCTGGATCACGGCGCCCGCGTCATTCCGGCGCGGCGGCTTGGCGTCGAGGTTGAGGCCTACACAGAGGTCGAAACGACCGGCATCTCGAACATCGTCATGGGCCGGGCGAGCGGTATGGTCATGTTCACCAACCTGTTGCTGCAGGACTATATCGTGCCTGCCGGTACGGTTGTGCGTACTTCCTCCACCAGTTACCCCCTTCGTTTTCGCACCACTGCGGACGTCGCCATCCCTGCTGGTGGACAGGCGACCGTGCCGATCGAGGCGCTGGAGGATGGGGTGGGCAACGTGGGGGCTTTCCAGATCAACCAGGTGGAGGGCGTGGCCGGTTCGGCGGTGCGGGTGATCAACCCAGGGCCGACTACCGGTGCTGAACCCAGGGAGGCGCGAGTCGTCGTCCAGGCCGACTACGACCGGGTGCGCAGGCAGTTGATCCGCCAGTTGCTCGACCAGGCATACGTGGAGATGGGCGACCTGCTGAAGCCCACCGAGTTCCTCCTGCGCGAGTCGTTGCGCATCGAAGCAGTGCCCAAGGAGGCCTACACGCGCTTTATCACCGAACAGGCCGACACAGTGGGTCTCAACGTGCGGCTGCTGGTGAGTGGGCTGGCGGTAGACGTGGGCAATGCGCAGGCCGTTGCCTATAGCGACCTCTCGCGCCGCCTGCCGCCGGGGTACGTATTGGTGGATGCTCACTTTGACCTGGGTGAGGTGGCAGAGGAGGATGTTGGCCCGGGCCGGTTCGCCTTTTTCGTCACCGCCCGTGGGGTTGCCGCCGCTGCGCTTGATGCCGACGCGGCCGTGGCGCTCATCCGTGGGCAGCGCGTCTCCGATGCCCGCGAGCAATTGCTGGTAGAGTTCCCACTGGCCGAGGATCCCCGGATGACGGTCTGGCCAGAGTGGCTGGAGCGGATGCCGTTGCTTCCAATGCGCATCAGCGTGGAGGTTGTGCCGCAGGAGCAGGCTCATTCTGGCTCTCTGCTGGTTACGAGATAGAGGATGCGTATTCTGGGGTTGGACGTGGGTGAGCGGCGCGTGGGGATCGCCATCAGCGATCCCACTGCTACCCTCGCCCGCCCGTTGCAGACGCTGGTGCGAGGTTCTCGGGAGGAGGACTCTGCCGCCGTTGCAGCCCTCGTGGCCGAGCACAACGTTGGATTGATCGTGGTTGGACAGCCGCTCAGCCTCGATGGGACGGAGGGGCCGCAGGCGCGGCGGGTCGCGCGCTATGCGGATGCGCTGGCTGCCAGACTGGGCATTCCGCTCATTCCGTGGGACGAGCGATTCACGACGGCCGTGGCGGAGGAGATCCTGCGCCAGAACCGCAAGAAAAAGCGGCGCGCATGTGCCAAAGACGAGGTTGATGCGGTAGCGGCTGCCGTGATTTTGCAGAGTTATCTTGATAGTCGGAACGGCGGATTGCAGGACAACAATGGATAAAGGAGCGTGGTCTTGAGAGGTGTGAGCAGGGTTGTCGCTTTTTCTATGGCGTTGATCGCAATTGTCGGTGCTGTGGGCAGCGTCGTCTGGTTTGCCAGCCACCCTGCGTCTGGCGGTGTTGGGGGCATCTCTATCAGTCTGTGCGGTCTGTCCGCGCCGGACGAGCTTTTGATTGGCGCTTACCTCGACGCCATGGCTGCCGAGTTGGAGCAGTCAGCCGGAGACGACGACACACCGGTCACTTTTGTCGTCGAGTTGGGGGAGACGGCAAGCGGCATCGCTACTCGTCTGAAGGAAGAGGGGCTGATCTCTGATGATGAGCTGTTCCGTCGCTACGTGCAATACCACAAACTGGATTCCGGCATTGAGGCCGGGGAGTTCACCCTACGCCAGACGATGACGATTCCTGAGATCGCGCAGGTGCTCCAGCAAGGACAGCGCCCGGAGCAGGTCGTCATGATCCAGGAGGGGCTACGGCTGGAGCAGGTCGCTGCTGCGGTCGCGGCGCAGACGAGCATACCGCAGGACGAGTTCCTGGTCTTGGCGACGGCCGGGTGGCGTGACGCGGGCCTCGCTTTCGGTTTCCTGGCCGACCTGCCCCCTGAGGCGACGCTGGAAGGGTTTCTTTTCCCTGAGACCTACAGCCTGTCCGAGGATGCTACCGCTGTTGATCTGTTGAATCGTATGCTGGAGACCTTTGAAACGCGTGTGTCCCCTGAAATGCGAAACGAGGCGGCCAACCATGAGTTGTCCGTCTATGAACTGGTCACGTTAGCCTCCGTGGTTGAGCGGGAGGCAGTGCTGGACGAGGAGCGCCCGGTCATCGCCGGGGTCTATCATAACCGGCTGGAGACGGGCTGGTTCCTCGGTGCCTGCCCCACTGTGCAATACGCGCTTGGCATTCCCGATAACTGGTGGCCCCAGTTCACGCTTGAGGCGACGGGAGTGGATTCGCCCTACAACACTTATCGTTCCCTGGGCCTGCCGCCTGGCCCTATTTGCAGCCCTGGTCTGGCCTCGATCCAGGCGACTGCGTTTCCTGCCGACACGGAGTACTACTTTTTCCTTGCCGACTGCACGAAGGACGACGGCAGCCACCTTTTTGCTGTGACGGAGGAGGAGCACCTCAGCAATTACGGGGCTTGCGGTGGCGAAAGTCCGTAGTCACACAACTCGCAGCACACAGTATGCAATACGTTGCGCATACCGCGTGCTGCGTGTTGCGTGTTGCGTATTCTTGCTGACCGCCTGCCATTTCCCCGGCACGGTGCGGACGATGGTCAAGATCGGGCTGGTTGCTCCGTTCGAGGGGCGCTACCGCTACGTCGGTTATGACGTAATCTATGCCGTCAGGCTGGCGTTGCAGGAGGCGAACGCGGCCGGCGGGGTGGGGGGCTACAGCGTCGAACTGGTCGCCTACGACGACGGGGCCGACGTGGAGATGGCGGTCGAGCAAGCTCGCAAACTGGCCGTTGACCCCGCTGTGGTCGCTGCCATCGGCCACTTCCGCGAAGAGACGACTCGCGCGGCCTTGAGCGCTTACGCCGAGGCGGGTATTCCGCTCGTCGCGCCGGCGGTGCTCGACCCTGCGCTCACCTGGGAGGAGGCGGAGGTCTATCGCCTGGGCCTCCCTGCTGAGGCGCTGGCGAACGCACTGCTCCATGATATTGAGGAATTGGGGCAGCGTCAGGCGGCGCTCGTGACCGAGGGTGGTCCGCTTGGGGCGGCGTTGCAGCGGGACGCGCAGCAGTATGGCTTGCGGGTCTCGTCGGTCGTGTCGCCGGGGGACGCGGATTGGCTGAGGGACGCGACGGCGTCTGGTGCGGGGGTGGTCTTTTGCGATGCCAGCCCGGTGACAGCGGGCGAGGTCGTCTCAGCGTTGCGCGCGGCCGGGTGGGAGGGGGCTTTCCTGGGCGGGCCAGAGTTGGCTACGGCCGATTTCGCGGACGTGGCGAGTGAAGCCGCCGAGGGAGCGATCTTCGTCACGCCGTATCCCTACCCAATGGATGTTCCAGGCAGTGCGGATTTTGTCGCTGCTTACGGTGACATCTCCAGCGGCCTGCCGCCTGGCCCGCTGGCTCTTCCAGCTTACGAGGCTACCTGGGTATTGCTGGAGGCGCTGGAGCAGGACATCGCCGCGCACGGGACGCCCACGAAGGCGGGAGTGGCAGCGGCGCTCCCTGCTACGGAGCGCGAGGGGTTGCCCGGTCGCATCACGTTTGAGGCAAACCGCAGTTGGGGCGACGCGCCGCTGTATTGGTATCGCGTGGGCGCTGGGGATCAGCCATCCGTTAGCAGCGACTGATGGATGATGGCCAACGGCTAGCGGTCATTGGCTATTCCGCGATCCGCCGGTAGAACAGCGGCAGGCGGTGGACGTGCCTGTCGCTGAAGGTGTGCGCGGCCAGCACTCGCTCGCGAGCCGCCGCCAGTTTGGCCTCGTCGTTGGCGTGGACGGTGAAGAGCGGTGTGTTCTTCTGTACCAGATCGCCCACCTTGTAGTGCACGATGATGCCGACGCTGTGGTCAATCAGGTCGCCGACCTCCTCCCGCCCGCCGCCTAGCTCCACTACGGCTGTCCCAATCTCGGCGGCGTTGACGCCGGCCAGGTAGCCGCTGCGCGGCGCGGGTATAGGCTCGATCAGCCTGGACTCGGGCAGCCGTTCCGGATCTTCTATATAGCCCACGTCTCCGCCCTGGGCCTCTACCAGGTCCCTGAACTTGTGCCAGGCTGCCCCGGAAGCCAGTGTCTCCAGAGCCAGCGTGAGCGCTGCGTTGGTATCGGTGGCCTTGCCGCTCAACATCAGCATCTCGGCCGCCACGACCAGGCAGTGCTCGCGAAAGTCAGCGGGGCCGCCTTCGTGCAGTGTGCTGATTGCCTCCTGTAGCTCCAGTGCGTTCCCTACTGCCCAGCCCAGCGGCTGGTTCATGTCGGAGATGAGCGCCACCGCGCGGAGTCCGACCTGGTCTCCCATAAGCACCAATGTCTTGGCCAGTGCTTCTGCGTCTTCCAGCGTCTTCATGAACGCGCCGTTGCCCATCTTGACGTCCAATACGATGGCGTCGGCGCCGGCGGCGATCTTTTTGCTCATGATCGAACTGACGATGAGGGGAATGGACGCGACGGTAGTCGTCACGTCACGCAGGGTGTACAGCTTGAGGTCGGCCGGGGCCAGATCGGCGGTCTGCCCGGTCAGCACGATGCCGATCTCTCCGAGTTGGGCCTTGAGCTCGGCTTCGCTCAGGTCGGTGCGGTAGCCGGGGATCGACTCGAGTTTGTCCACCGTCCCGCCGCTGAAACCCAGCCCGCGCCCGGTCATCTTGGCGACCGGCAGCCCGCAGGCCGCGACCAACGGCGCGACGACCAGACTGACCTTGTCGCCCACGCCGCCCGTGGAATGTTTGTCCACCACGAAGGGGGCGACGTCTTTCAGGTCGAGTACGTCGCCTGAATGGGCCATCGCCAGCGTCATGTCGTGGGTTTCGCGGTCGGTCATGCCGCGCAGATACACGGCCATCAGCCAGGCAGCGGCTTGATAGTCGGGGATCTCTCCCCGTGTGTATCCCTGGATGAAGAACTCGATCTCCTCTTGCGATAGTTCAGCGCCGTCGCGCTTCTTGGCGATCACATCCATTGTATGCACAGGTCACCTCTTTTTTTTGTGTTGTTGGATGTCTCATTATATCACAAATCTGAAAGGGCAAAAGCCGCCGTGGTCCGTGTGTTGCGGGTCTGCGGCAGGGAGATTGCACAGAGATGCAACTGAGGCTATAATACGCTGACGCAGAGGAGGTACATTGTTATGAAAGTTGACGTGACCTTGACCGGGGGCAGCGTCGCTACGATGAATGGCGATTTTGACCTTTTCATTCCTGGAGCGGTCGCTGTTCGTGATGGTGTCGTCGAAGCCGTGGGACCGGCTGAGCAGATTGCAGCCGCGTATACAGCGGATGAGGTCGTGGATTGCAGTGGGTGTGCTGTCATTCCTGGTTTGGTCAACGCCCATACTCACGCCCCGATGACCTTGCTCAGGGGGCTGGCTGACGACCTGCGGTTGGACGTCTGGTTGATGGGTTACGTGATGCCTGTGGAGCAGGAATTTGTCCGCCCTGACTTTTGCTGGTTGGGCACCCAACTGGCTTGCGCGGAGATGATTCGTTGTGGCACGACCTGTTTTGCCGACATGTACTATTACGAGGAGGCCGTGGCCGACGCCACGGCACAGGCGGGGATGCGGGCCATCTGTGCCGAAACGGTGCTAAAGTTTCCCGCGCCCGATGCGCAGAGTTACGACGAGAGCCTGGAGCACACCCGTGACTTTATCCTGCGTTGGAAAGGGCACCCGCTGATCACGCCAGCGGTCGGACCCCATGCCCCTTACACGACGACTGCTGAACTGCTGCGCGCCTGTGCCCAATTGTCGCTCGAGTTCGACGTGCCGCTCCACATCCACATCGCCGAGACCGCGCAGGAGGTGGAGCAGCACCGAGCTGAGTATGGGATGCCGATGGTGCCCTGGGTGAAGAAGCAGGGTGTTTTCGAGGCCAAGGTCACCGCCGCCCACTGCGTCCACCTGGACGAGGGGGAGAAGCAAACGCTGTTGCACCACGGGGTGGGCGGGGCGCACAACCCCACCAGCAATCTCAAGTTGGCCAGCGGCATCGCGCCGGTGGTGCACATGCTGGAGATGGGGCTCAACGTGGGCATTGGCACCGATGGCCCAGCCAGCAACAACGATTTGGATATGTGGGAGGAGATGCGGCTGGCGGCGCTGTTGGCCAAGGGCGCGACCTCTGATCCCACGGCCCTGCCGGCGCGGCAGGCGCTGGAGATGGCAACCATTGGTGGGGCGCGGGCGTTGCACGTAGACGGGGCTATCGGTTCACTGGAGCGGGGCAAACGAGCCGACATCGCCGTGGTGGAGCTGTGCAGCGTCCATAACACGCCCAGGTTCTCGCGCAATCGGGAGGCATTGTACGCTCAGTTGGTCTACGTCGCCAAGGGGAGTGACGTGAGAGACGTGATGTGTCAGGGGCGGTGGTTGATGCGCGAACGGAGATTGCTCACGCTGGATGAGGAGGCATTGGAAGCCGAGGCAGCCAACATGGCGCGCAAGATTGACACGTTCATCATTCAGCGTGAGGAAAGTGTGCTCAGCAAGTTGCTGGTCATCGGTCAGTTGGCCCAGAAAAAGACGTTCGAGGTTCAGGTGAAGGTGCTTTTGGACGACACGACACTGGTTGAGAGTCTGCTGGATAGGCCAGATGTCTTGGTCCTCAAGCCCTCGCAGCGCCGCCAGTACGATACCTATTTCCTGTTCGACGATCCCTACCATAGCCGCATCCGCTACCGGGAGGACGAGTTGCTGGACGAAGATGGCCAGGTCGAGGATGTGTTCTACCGGCTGACGCTGACCAGCGAGACGAAGGAGCGGGAGTACGCTCTTTCGGTGTTGCTCTCGCGCTCTCGCTTCGATGCCCCGGCGACGCGCAGTCTGCGTTTCTACCGGGAGTACTTTCAGCCGGCGGCCGAGATTGAGGTGCACAAAGAACGACGGCGTTACCACGTGCGCTACGGCGGGACGGATTTCGCGGTCAATCTGGATCGGTTGACGAGGCCAGAATTGCCGGGAGTCTTCTTAGAGATCAAGAGCCGCACCTGGTCAGCGCAGGACGCGGAGCGGAAGGCAGAGTTGATCGGTGAACTGCTAGAGTTACTCCAGGTACAGGAGCGGGAGTTGGTGAGGCGGGAGTATGCGGAATTGACGCTTGAGGTAGAGCGCCTGAGAGCCGAGGAATAGCGCCCGTTATTCTCAAGCCACCGGATACGGGATCCGAATCTGGTAGACGCTGCGGAAGGTCGTTTTCTTCCGTGGCGTCTTTGTTTCCTGCGCCCGTTCGCGTAGTCATTATGACTTGGCAACGGCGTTGGCTTGTTGGAGGAGTGTAGCTTGGAGGGGAAGTCAGGCTACGCGAACTAGGTAGAAGAGGATTCCCCACTGCGCTCAGGGGATTCTTCACTACGCTCAGAATGACAGCCACACGTGTTCGATTTTGGTTGGCAGAGGGGACATTCCACGAATGGGGAATTACGGAGTCGCAGCGGCTTCTAGCAGTGATGTGCCGACGTTGATTACCATCTCCGGGGTGGTGGTGTGTTCGATCAGGACAGCGACGGCGTAGCGCGTTCCGCCGGTTGCGGGAGCGACGCCGACGA
The DNA here is from genome assembly GCA_030620125.1 of Anaerolineae bacterium. Next base: position 1,351 of record JAUXFI010000036.1, on the reverse strand, counting down.
ACCAGGCGTGCGGTGGTTGTCCTTCGCCAGCGAGGGCAACTCCCCAGTGTGCGGCGACGTTTGCCTTGAGCGAGGTCGAAGGGTCGCCGTCGTAGCGTCGCCAGGCCGCGAGCAGTTCGCGCGCGCTGGCCGGTGAGAGGACGGCGCGGGGTTCTCCGGCGTTGGGATGCTCTTGCCAGTCCCCTTCAGCATCCTGTACGCGAGACACCAGGTGCGGGGTGGGCATTGTCCCTCCGTTAGCCAGTGTCCCGGCCACCATTGCCATCTGCAGTGGGGATACGGTCAGTTCTCCCTGGCCGATGGCCTCGGCGCGCAGCCTCGTCGTGGTCGAGAGCACGTCCGCGTGCCAGTCGGCTGCCTCGGTCGGGATTTCCAGCGAGGGTGGGGTGGTGAGTGCCCAACGCTCCACTGCCGCTGCCAGACCGGCGGCCCCCAGTTGTTCTCCCAGCGCGGCGAGGGGAACGGGACAGGCGGCAGCGTAGGCGTCGGCCAGCGTGGTTGGCTCCAAGGGGAGTGTGCTACAGCCCAGTAGTGCGCCGTTCACGGCGAGGGTCGTCGTCGCGTTGGATGTGGGGGTGGAGAGATTGGCCAGTCCCCCGGCCAGCGCCTCGGCTACGACGATGGTCTGGAGCGCGGCCCCCGGCTGGTAGAGGCCCTGGGTGGTGCGGTTGACCAGCGGCGCGGTTGGGTCCTCGCTCAGATCCTCCCACGATTCGTCCAGACGCTCCGGGTCAAAGGTGGGGCTTGAGGCCAGGGCCAGTATCTCGCCAGTGGCAACGTCGAGCAGCACGATGGCCCCTGCGTGATCCCCCAGCGCTTGCTGTGCCTGGACTTGCAGCGCCGCATCGAGTGTCAGTTGCACGTCGTGGCCCTGGGGTGGGTGGTGGAGCAGTTTCTCCCACGCGGCCTGCCAGGTGCTGCGGCCGGCTTCTCCCCGTAGTTCGGTGTCGAAGGCTGCCTCGATCCCCCCAGCGCCGTAGCGCAAGCTGGCGTACCCGACGGCGGGCGCGGCTTCTGGGACGGGGTAGCGGCGTGTGACGGTACCGTCTTCGGCCACCTCCACGTCGGCCAGCACGACGCCATCCCGGTCCAGGATGCGTCCCCTCACGATGCGCTGTTTGTAGAGGACGCGGCGGGGATTGTCGTCGCGGGCGCGCAGGTCGTCGGCACGGGCGATGGCCCAGTAGCCGCACGTCGCGGCCAGGAGGGCCAGGGCCAGGGAGAGGGCGCAGGCCAGGTGGAGAGGGGGGGTGTGGGGGTGTGGGGGGGTGGGAGAGAGTGGGACAGCCGACTTCGGACCTCGGACCTCGGACGTAGGACTGGAGATGCGCAGTAGCAGGGCGAGGGCGAT